>NZ_AKJR01000024.1:0-103423 GCF_000282235.1 Pseudomonas sp. GM24
GATCTTTTGATTTTGTTTTTTAAAATCAACAGCAAGATCAAAAGATCGCAGCCTTCGGCAGCTCCTACCGAGTTTGTTGGCATTGAAAAAGGCGGTCATTCTAAAGCAAAACGGCGGCCCGAAGGCCGCCGTTTGACGTTATCCGTTACCGATTATGCAGCTGCCGGCTCAGGCTTGGCCGCAGGTTTCGGCAACGACGACAGGAACGCCATGATCAGTGCTGCCAGATACGGCAGCGACTGCACCAGCAACATCACCACCCAGAAACGCATGTCGTTGCTCGGCATGCCGTTGACCAAGAAGATCCCCAGCGCCGCGCCCCACAACAGCAGCATGATGAACAGCTCTTCCCGCGCCTCGGAAATCGCCACCCAGAAGCCATGGTTGTCGGCGTTTTTCGGCGTGCGGAAGAACGGAATGCTGCTGGTGAAGAAGCCGTACAGCACCGCTTTGGCGATGGTGTGCGACAACGCCAGCCCGGCCAACGCCGCGCAGAAGGCATCTTTCAGGTTCACGCCAACGGCGCGACGGTAGAGGAAGATGATCTTGCCGACCTTGAACACGAACAGAGCCAGAGGCGGAATCGCGAAGATCAGCAGCGGCGGATCGACCCGTTGCGGCACGATGATCATCGCCGCCGACCACAACAAAGCGCCGACGGTGAAGAAGATGTTCATGCCATCCGCGACCCACGGCAACCAGCCCGCGAGGAAGTGGTAACGCTGGCCGCGCGTCAGTTCGGTGTCCTTGCCGCGCAGCAGGCTGCCGGTGTGACGCTTGATGATCTGGATCGCACCGTAGGCCCAACGGAAACGCTGCTTCTTGAAGTCGATAAACGTATCCGGCATCAGCCCCTTGCCGTAGCTGTCGTGGTAATACGCCGCCGACAGGCCTTTCTCGAACACGCGCAGACCGAGTTCGGCGTCCTCACAGATGCACCAGTCGGCCCAGCCCAATTCTTCCAGAACCGAACGCCGGGTCATGGTCATAGTGCCGTGCTGAATGATCGCGTCACGGTCGTTACGAGTAACCATGCCGATGTGGAAGAAGCCTTTGTATTCGGCGTAGCAAAGCTTTTTGAAGGTGCTTTCGTTCTGGTCGCGATAATCCTGCGGCGACTGCACCACAGCGATTTTCGGGTCGGCGAAGTGCGGCACCATGTGCTTGAGCCAGTTCGGGTGCACGCAGTAATCGGAGTCGATCACGGCGATCACTTCGGCATCTTTGGCGGTGTGCGGGATCAGGTAGTTCAGCGCGCCGCCCTTGAAACCGGCCAGGGGCGAGACGTGGAAGAACTTGAAGCGCGGGCCGAGGGTTGCGCAGTAGTCGCGCACCGGTTCCCACACCGCCGGATCCTTGGTGTTGTTGTCGATGATCAGGACTTCGTAGTCCGGATAATCGAGGGCGGCGAGGGCGTCGAGGGTCTGTTTGACCATCTCCGGCGGCTCGTTGTAGCACGGCACGTGGATCGAGACTTTCGGGCGGTAGCTGGAGTCGCCCTCGACCGGCAGGAACTCGCGCCGACGCTTGTGAATCCACACCGCTTCGGCTAGCTCATGCGCCTCCGTCAGCAAGACGATAAACACCCCAAGCGCGCCGAGCGCCAAGAGGAATCCGACCGTCAAACTGAACCATGTGCTGTATTGCAGGCTGTAGTCGTAACCGATCCACACCAATACCGAACCGCAAAGAAACGCGATAAAGGTCAGGAAGATCCGCCCACGTTGACGCAGGGCCGAGCCGTCGATCATCAGCAAGGTCAGCGACAACAGCGCCAGCACCACCGAACCGATCGCCAGCACGCGCCATTGCGGGATCGCCACGACCGGGCCTTCGAAGTTGAATTTCTGCTGACGCGCGGCGTTGAACACGCCCCAATACGCGCCGACCGAGCCTTCGTCGCTGGCCTTCCACGGCTGGTCGAACGCTTCGATCACGAAGTAGTTGAAGCCCTGGCGATTGAGCTTGTTGACCAGGGTGCGCAGGTAGATCGCTTGATCTGCCGGCGACGCATCGGCGCCACCGCGCATGCGACCGTTGCTCGGCCAGCCGACCTCGGAGAGCAGCAGCGGTTTTTTCGGGAACAGCTTTTTCAGGTCGCGGGCGCGGTCGAAAACGAACTGCCCGGCCTTGTCGACGGGGATGAATTCCCAGTACGGCAGAACGTGCGCGGCAATCAGGTCAACGTGCTTGGCCAGTTGTGGGTATTTCTCCCAGATGTGCCATTGCTCGGACGTGGTGACCGGTACTTTCACGGCTGCACGCACGCGATCGAGAAGAACGATCAATGCCTCTGGGGTGATTTCTTCACGAAATAGCGCTTCGTTACCCACGACAACGCGAACCACGCTGCGTGACGTATTGGCCAGTTCGATGGCTTTGGTGATTTCCCGTTCGTTGCGTTCCTGATCCGGACTGATCCAGATGCCGAGGGTGACCCGAAGGCCGAACTCTTCAGCCAGTTTCGGGATGTCTCCCAGCGAGCCGTCTACCGAGTAGATGCGGATGTTATCCGTCAGCTTGCTCATGATCTCCAGATCGCGGCGCATTTCGTCGTCAGTCGGATACTGATCCTTCTGCGGATATTGTCCCTGCTGGAACGGCGAGTAGGAGAAACCGGAGATCTGCTCCGGCCAGTTCGGCGCCGAAACCGGGCGATTGATCAGCGCCCAGAAACCGGTGAACAGGGCGGCGATTGCCAGAACCACCACCAGGTTGAGTCCAAATTTACGCGATGACATAGCTATTTCGGGTTCCAAAGGCTGTGGAACGAAGGATCGGTCGGCTAGACGCCCGAGGGGCGCGCATCCTACACCGGCAGTTCACAAGTCGTACATCAGACAGGGAAATGCCCGACATTGGGCAGCCGACTTTGACTTAAGTTCTTACACTTGTAGCTGATGTTTAGAACTTGTCGCCGCATAGCCCTATAATGCGCGCCGGTTTTTGGGGTAATGGTCATGAGTACAGAAGATCCGCGGTTTGCAGGCATCGCCCGTTTGTATGGCATCGAAGGCCTGGCGCGTTTGCGCGCGGCCCATGTGGCGATCGTCGGCGTCGGTGGCGTCGGTTCCTGGGCGGCGGAAGCCATGGCCCGTTGTGGTGTCGGTGAGATTTCGCTGTTCGATCTCGATGACGTCTGCGTCAGCAACGCCAACCGTCAGTTGCACGCGCTGGACAGCACCGTCGGCAAACCCAAGGTCGAGGTGATGGCCGAGCGCCTGCGCGGGATCAACCCGGATTGCACCGTGCACGCCGTGGCGGATTTCGTCACCCGCGAGACCATGGCTGAATACATCACGCCGAACATCGACTGCGTGATTGACTGCATCGACGCGGTCAACGCCAAGGCTGCGCTGATCGCCTGGTGCAAGCGCCGCAAGATCCAGATCATTACCACGGGCGGCGCGGGCGGGCAGATCGATCCGACGCTGATTCAGGTGTGTGATCTCAACCGTACGTTCAACGACCCGTTGGCCTCGAAAGTGCGCTCGACGTTGCGTCGCGATTATGGTTTTTCGCGCACCGTGACTCGGCACTACAGCGTGCCGTGTGTGTTTTCCACGGAGCAACTGCGTTATCCGAAGCCGGATGGCAGCATTTGTTTGCAGAAGAGCTTTGTCGGCGACGGTGTGAAGCTGGACTGCGCGGGTGGATTTGGCGCGGTGATGATGGTCACGGCGACGTTTGGCATGGTCGCGGCGACCAAGGCTGTGGACAAGATTGTTGCGGGGGTTCGGCGTCCGGCTGACCGAGTTAAACCTCAGGCTTGATGCTGGGGCTTATGCCCTCATCGCTGGCAAGCCAGCTCCCACAGGTATTGGGTAAGTTCACTGCATCTATGAACACCATAGAACCCTGTGGGAGCTGGCTTGCCAGCGATGGCGATTAACCAGCCAACTCATTCATTCGCTGGAGCACTGCATTGAGGCCATTGCTGCGCGATGGCGATAGCTGCCGCGAAAGGCCGAGCTGATTGAACCAGTCCGGCAAATCAATTTGCTTCAGATCAGCGCCCGACAAGCCATTTACCCGCAACAAGAGCAACGCCACCAACCCGCGAATCATCCGCGCATCGCTACTCGCCGCAAATTGCCAGTGACCGTCACGCAACTCCCCAACCAGCCACACCTGACTCTCACAGCCATGCACCCGGTTAGCCTCGCACTTGTCCGCATCGCTGAGCGCTATCAGACGATCACCAAACTGCATCAACAACCGCGCCCGCTGTTCCCAGCCGGCCGCGTTTTGAAAAGTCTGCAGCGCCTCGGCGGCTTCGAGCGGCAAGCTCATCGCAACAACTCCAGCGCCTGATCCAGCGCTTCAAAAAAGCGCTCCAGATCTTCCGAATCGTTGTACAGCGCCAGTGACACACGAATCGCCCCGGCCAGCTCAAAGCTTTTCAGCAGCGGCATCGCGCAATGATGCCCGGCGCGCACGGCAATGCCTTGCTCAGTCAGCAAGTGCGCCAAATCAGCGTTGTGCACACCTTCAACGACGAAACTCGCCAGCGCTAATTGCGGCTTGCCGAGCAGACGAATGCCGTTACGCGCCGCGAGTCCATGCAGCAAATAGTCATGCAACGCGGCTTCATGGGCAGACACAGCGTCCTGATCCAGACCCGCCAGATAATCCAGCGTCGCGCCAAGGCCGATGACGCTGGCAATCGGCGGCGTACCGGCCTCGAAACCCAGCGGCGCAGGGCGAAAGCGCGAGTCGTGATAGTTGGCTTCCAGGACCATTTCGCCGCCGAACTGCCAGGGCTTCAGCTGCTCAAGTGCTGCATTGCGCCCGAACAGCACGCCAAGGCCATCAGGCCCATAGAGCTTGTGGCTGGAAAATACATAAAAGTCGCAACCCAGCGCCTGCACGTCATGCCGACCATGCACCACGCCTTGCGCGCCATCGACCACGGTCAGCGCGTTCTGCGCCTTGGCCATGCCCAGCAACGCCGGCAATGGCTGCCACGCGCCGAGCACGTTGGACAACTGACTGACTGCCAGCAATCGCGTGCGCGGGCCTATCAAATGCACAGCGACAGCAAGGTCGATCAGGCCGTCGGCATCCAGCGGCAGGATCACCAGTTTGAGACTTCGCCGTTGGGCCAGTTGCTGCCACGGCAGCAGGTTGGCGTGATGCTCCAGGGCGCTAATGACAATTTCATCGCCAGGGTGGAAAAGATGTTCCAGGCCATACGCCAGGAGGTTCAGCGCACTGGTGGCGCCGTGAGTAAAGATGATCTGCCCGCTGTCACCGGCATTCAGCCACTGGGCAACCTTCAGCCGACTGTCCTCGAACGCCTGCGTGGCATGGGCGCCGGGCAGGTGTTGCGCACGATGCACATTGGCCGCGCCGTTGGCGTAGTAATGCGTCAGTGCGTCGAGCAGGGCCTGGGGTTTTTGCGTGGTGGCGGCGTTGTCCAGATAGGTCTGGTCTTGCCGTTGCAGCGCGGCGATGGCCGGGAAATCGGCACGCCACGGGGAGGGAATCATCACAGTTTTTAGCCCTGGTGAAGAGGGGCGGGATGTACGCCAAATCCTGTAGGAGTGAGCCTGCTCGCGATGGCGTCCGTGAGGGCGCTAAAAGCATCGCGAGCAGGCTCACTTCTACAATGGATTATTCAAGCACTTAGTTGTGAGCGTGCAGCGCTTCGTTCAGTTCGATCGCCGATTTGTGGGTTTTGCACTCCACAGCACCGGTTTCCGAATTGCGACGGAACAGCAGGTCAGTCTGACCGGCCAGCTCACGCGCCTTCACAACCTTGACCAGATTGTTGTTTTCGTCGAGCAGCGCCACCTTGGTGCCGGCCGTCACGTACAGGCCCGACTCAACGGTGTTGCGGTCGCCCAACGGGATACCAATACCGGCGTTGGCGCCGATCAGGCAGCCTTCGCCGACCTTGATCACGATGTTGCCGCCGCCCGACAAGGTGCCCATGGTCGAGCAACCGCCGCCCAGGTCCGAACCCTTGCCGACGAATACGCCAGCGGAAACGCGGCCTTCGATCATGCCCGGGCCTTCGGTGCCGGCGTTGAAGTTGATGAAACCTTCGTGCATCACGGTGGTGCCTTCACCGACGTAAGCGCCCAGACGCAGACGCGCGGCGTCAGCGATACGCACGCCAGCCGGAACCACGTAGTCGGTCATTTTCGGGAACTTGTCCACCGAGAATACTTCCAGCAACTCGCCGCGCAGACGCGCTTCCAGTTGCATTTCCGCCAGTTCGCTCAGGTCGATGGCGCCCTGGCTGGTCCAGGCAACGTTCGGCAGCAACGGGAAGATACCGGCCAGGCTCACGCCGTGCGGCTTGACCAGACGGTGCGACAGCAGATGCAGCTTGAGGTATGCCTCAGGTGTCGAGGTCAGTTGCGAGTCTTCTGCCAGCAGGGTGGCGACCAGCGGCTTGTGGCTTTCGGCCAGACGGGTCAACAGCTTGCCTTGCACGGCGTCGATGCCTTTTACGGCTTCAGCCAGTTGCGCAGCCTGAGCGGTGGTGAAGGTAATGGCCTGGTTGCCTTCGGTATAACCGAGGATCGGCGCAACAGCGGCGACCAGTTCGGCCGATGGGTTGAGCAGTGGCTGTGCGTAGAACACTTCCAGCCACGCGCCTTGACGGTTCTGAGTGCCGACACCAAAGGCGATGCTGAACAGGGAATTGGACATGTAAATACACCTCTACAAAGAGTGACGGGCTGCTTACTTCAGAGCGGCCGCGTAGATATCTGGCTTGAAGCCAATCAGGGTTCGGTCACCGAGATCGAGCACCGGGCGCTTGATCATCGAGGGTTGAGCGAGCATCAGTTCGATGGCTTTCGACTGGTCGAGATCGGCTTTACGTTCGTCGTCGAGTTTGCGAAAGGTCGTGCCTGCACGGTTCAACACCGTTTGCCAGCCATGTTCGTCACACCATTGGGTCAGGTGCTCACGGTCGATGCCGGCGGTCTTGTAGTCGTGAAAGTCGTAGCTGACAGCGTGTTCATCGAGCCAGGTGCGCGCCTTCTTCATGGTGTCGCAGGCTTTGATGCCGAAAAGGTGCAACGTTTTACTTGAAACGGTCAAGGAATCGCCCCCTTTACAGGTGCTGGAGAAAAATGGTGTCGGATTATGCCATGACCAAACGGTTTCGTCGGCCACGGTTGTCGTAACGCTGCAAAACCTGTGGGAGCGAGCCTGCTCGCGAAGGGGCCGCTTCAGTCAATTGAGTGTTGATTGATCAACCGCATTCGCGAGCAGGCTCGCTCCCACAAGGGGACTGCGTTGCGGGCGTGCGACATAGGTGCAACGGTCAGACACAGCCTAAGCGGCTAATATGGCAGTTCAACGCTGTCGATTGTCTGAGATTTCCGCTTTATGCAAACTGCTTACACCGTCCTCATCCTGCTGATGCTGGTCAGCGTCTCGCGTCTGGTCGGACGGGTCATCCCGCTGCCGCTGCCACTGGTCCAGATTGCCGCCGGCGCCTTGCTCGCCTGGCCGACGCTGGGGCTGCACGTGGCCCTCGATCCCGAATTGTTCCTGTTTCTGTTTCTGCCGCCATTGTTGTTCTCCGACGGCTGGCGCATGCCCAAGCGCGAGTTCTGGCACCTGCGCGGGCCGATCCTTACGCTGGCGGTGGGACTAGTGCTGTTCACCGTGGTCGGCGCCGGCTACTTCATTCATTGGTTATTGCCGTCAATTCCGCTGCCGGTGGCCTTCGCCCTGGCGGCAGTGTTGTCGCCTACGGACGCCGTGGCGGTGTCGGCCATTTCGCAAAATCGCTTGCCGACCCCGCTGATGCATATATTGCAGGGCGAGGCGCTGATGAACGATGCCTCGGGTTTGGTGACCTTCAAGTTCGCCCTGGTGGCGGCCATCACGGGCGTGTTCTCGCTGACCAACGCCAGCCTGACCTTTGTCGTGGTGGCGCTCGGCGGACTGGCGGTCGGTGTGGCATTGAGCTGGCTGGTCGGGCGCTTGCGGGCGTGGATGATCGCTCGCGGTTGGGACGATCCCGCGACGCACGTTGTGTTCATGTTGCTGTTGCCGTTCGCCGCTTATGTATTGGCCGAACGTCTTGGCGTGTCGGGCATTCTCTCGGCCGTGGCGGCGGGGATGATGCAGAGCTGGCTCGATCTGCTGCCACGACAGACCAGCACTCGCTTGCTTAATCGCAGTGTCTGGTCGCTGCTGGAGTTCGCTTTCAACGGGCTGATTTTCCTCCTGCTCGGCCTGCAATTGCCGGACATCATCAAAGCCGTGGTCAGCCATGAACCGACGCTGTGGCCGACGTTGTTTTACCGTTGCCTGGATGTAGTGGCGATTTTCCTCGCCCTGGTATTACTGCGATTTATCTGGGTGCAGAGCATCTGGCGTTTATCGGTATTGCTGCGGCGTTTGCGCGGTAAAGGTGATCTGACGCAAGTGCCGACCGCGCGCTCCTGCTGGCTGCTGACCGTCGGCGGTGTGCGCGGTGCGGTGACGCTGGCCGGGGTGATGTCGGTGCCGATGTTGATGGGGGCGGAGGCGTTTCCCGAGCGTGATCTGTTGATCTTCATTGCTGCCGGGGTGATTTTGCTGTCGCTGATTTCGGCGTGCATCGCGCTGCCGCTGTTGTTGCGCGGCATCGAGAAAAGTCCGGATGACAAACGGCGCCAGGAAGTGCGCGACGCGTGGCGTAAAACCGCAGAGGCGGCGATTCACGCGCTCGAAACCGAAGAAACTACCCCGCAGGACGCTGCTCAAGCCGCTCTGTCAGCCGAGCTGAAGGCGCGGATCATGTCCGAGTATCGCCATCAACTGGATGTCTTCAACGATTCCGCCGAAGCGCAGGCCCTGGCGTTCCAGATGGATCTGCTTGAGCGTCGCCTGCGCTTGAAGGCGCTGAGGGCGCAGCGCCTGGAGCTCTATAGTCTCAGTCGTCAGCATCAGATAGGTGATGACGTTCTCCGAGAAGTGTTGGCCGATCTGGATTTGAGCGAGGCCAACTTGGGGCAGGTCAAATAACCTGAGCTTGATAATCAATGGCCGGATAACTTTGTTTGGCCAGGCGTTTGTCCCGTTCACTGAGTTTCAGGTTGAAGGCAATCTCGAAGTTGCCGTGGGTCAGAAAGTTGGGTACCGGATAATGCAAGATGGAAAGGCTGTCGTATTCTCCTCTGGAAGTAATGTCGCAACTGTCGAGGCGGAAGATATTCAGTTCAATTTCTTCACGGTTCCAGCCCTGAGTTTCGCTGAAGTACTTGTACACAGCTTCTATATCCCATGGAATATTGGCATCGGGATGCAGATGGGCATGATGAAACCCCAGTGCATGTCCGAACTCATGCAGCAGCGTGGCTTCAAACAGCGGGTGTTGCGGTTCAGTCTGGATGACCAGCGTAGGTTCTTCTGGATCGACTTCCAACGCTTCGGTGCCGATTTCCGACCAGTTCGCTTCGCCGTTCAGGGCGATACGGATCTGTCCCGGGCCTTGTTCGACCTGGGCAAATGTCAGGCTGACAAAGGGCTCCCATTGACGAATTATCCGTTCGACCCGGTAGGCCAGTTCATCGGGTAAATCCTCCATGAACGAAAAAGTTACCGTACTGGCGTTGTCCCATAACCGGTTGGAACAGACGATAGAACGCTTGTGACGTTCTCCCGAGGTGAAGTTGCGACTGCGCATTTTGACGAAGGGGTAATGGTGCATGATCAATATCCATATTGATTGACAAGGTGCTTAGGGTGGTGCCCGGAAGTTTTTTAATCGATAGGGCGCGACGGATAGTTACGGTAACTGTTCATCTGAAGACTATCTTTGGAGCGGGCAGGTAGGAAGTCGGTAATTGCTTTGATATGTATCGCGGTGATAAAACCGCGCGCCAGATTGCCTGGCGCGGGCCAAATACTACTTATTGCTGACGGGTGATAAAGGCGCGAATCCGCTCGGCGGCTTCGACACATTCGGCCAGTGGCGCAACCAGCGCCATGCGCACACGCCCTGCGCCCGGGTTGACGCCATCGACATCACGAGACAGGTACGAGCCCGGCACCACGGTCACGTGCTCCTGCTCAAACAGATCGCGGCAGAACGCGGCGTCATCACCTTGCACGTTCGGCCACAGGTAGAAGCTGCCATCCGGACGCTGCACGTCCATCACCGGGCTGAGGATTTCCAGCACCGCATCGAATTTCTCGCGATACAGCGCACGGTTGGCGCGTACATGCACTTCGTCATTCCACGCCGCCACGCTGGCCAGTTGCGTTTGTACCGGCATCGCGCAGCCGTGGTAGGTGCGATACAGCAGGAAGCCTTTGAGGATGTCGGCGTCGCCGGCAACGAAACCGGAGCGCAGGCCTGGCAGGTTGGAGCGCTTGGACAGGCTATGGAACACCACGCAACGCTTGAAGTCCTTGCGGCCCAGTTCGACACAGGCTGTGAGCAGGCCCGGCGGCGGCGTTTGCTCATCGAAGTACAACTCGCTGTAGCACTCGTCGGCGGCGATCACGAAATCGTACTCGTCGGCCAGAGCGATCAGCTTTTTCAGGGTGTCGACCGGGATCAGCGCGCCCGTCGGGTTGCCCGGCGAGCAGAGGAAGAGGATCTGGCAGCGTTTCCAGATGTCTGGCGAAACGGCATCGAAATCCGGATTGAAGCCATTTTCGTCGAGGCACGGCAGGTAGTGCGGCTTGGCCCCGGCGAGGAACGCCGCGCCTTCGTAGATCTGGTAGAACGGGTTAGGGCTGACCACCAGCGCGTCGTCGCCACGGTTGACCACGGTCTGGGTGAACGCGAACAGCGCTTCACGGGTGCCGTTCACCGGCAGTACGTTGCGCGCCGGATCGATCCAGCCGCCAGGCACACCGAATCGCCGCTCGCACCAGCCGGCAATGGCTTCACGCAGCGCCGGGATGCCGAGGGTGGTCGGATACACCGCCATCTGATCCAGGCTGTTAGCCAGCGCTTCAGCGACAAAGCTTGGCGAGCGGTGTTTCGGCTCGCCGATCGACAGGGCGATCGGGCGTTTTTCCGGGTTCGGCGTTACGGTGCCGAGCAGGGCGCGGAGCTTTTCGAACGGGTACGGCTGGAGCTGGTTCAGAGCGTTGTTCATTGGGGCTGGGTCTCTCGCAAAGCCATTTGAATCCGGGGCGCCATCAAATACTGATGCGCGACAATTTGATATCGGGTTCCTGATTGACGCTCAGTTGCTCAACGATCGCATCCTGCAAACGGCTGCACAGCAACGGGTCGGACAGCGGCTGGTTGTGAGCGTCGGTGATGAAGAACACGTCTTCGACCCGCTCGCCGAGGGTCGCAATCTTGGCGTTCTGCAGCGACAGGTCGAATTCGAGGAAAATCCCGCCGATCCGCGCCAGCAGTCCCGGGCGGTCGGGTGCGGTCAATTCCAGCACGGTCACCGGACGCTGGGCATCGTTGTGAATCGTCACCTGCGGCGCAAAGGCGAAATGCTTGAGCTGGCGCGGCACGCGACGCTGGATGATCGTCGGGTAGTCGTCCGGATTGCGCAGGGCTTCGGTCAGGCCTTCGCGGATCTGCTTGACCCGTGCCGGGTTGTCGCCGATGGATTCGCCTTCGTTGTCGAGCACGATGTAGGTGTCGAGGGTGAACTGGCTACTCGAGGTGATAACCCGGGCGTCGTGAATGTTCAGGTTGAGCTGATCCATTGCCGCCACGGTCACGGCGAAGAAGTCATGCTGGTCCGGCGCATAAATGAAGATCTGCGTGCCGCCCTCGAATTCGCGCTGGGTGGTTTCCTTGATCAGCACCAACGGCCCGCCATCGACCGGTTGCTGCAGGATTGCATCACTGTGCCAAGCCACGTCACCGGCGGTGTGGCGCAGGAAATAGTCATCGCCCAACTGCGCCCACAACTGCTCGACATCATCCGGATCGGTGCCACCACGCACCAGAATATCCAGCGCGGCACTTTGGGTCTGGCGGATCTGTTCTTCGCGATCCACCGGGTTTTCCAGGCCGCGGCGCAAGGCGCGCTTGGTCTCGGTATAGAGCTGGCGCAACAGGCTGGCGCGCCACGAATTCCACAGCGTCGGGTTGGTCGCGTTGATGTCGGCAACCGTCAGCACATAGAGATAGTCGAGGCGGGTTTCATCGCCGACAGCCAGGGCAAAGTCATGGATCACCTGCGGATCGGACAAGTCCTTGCGCTGCGCGGTGGTCGACATCACCAGATGGTTCTGCACCAGCCAGACAATCAGGCGGCTGTCCCACAGTGGCAACTGATGTCGCTGGCAGAACGCCTCGGCATCGACCGCGCCGATTTCTGAGTGATCGCCATGCCGGCCCTTGCCGATGTCGTGGTACAGACCGGCCATGTAGATCAGTTCGGGCTTGGGCAGTTTGGCCATGAGCTTGGCGGCCAGCGGGAATTTCTCCGAGACCTGGGTGTACTGCAATTTGCGCAGGTGTTTGATCAGGTTCAGCGTGTGCGCATCGACCGTATAGATGTGGAACAGGTCGTGCTGCATCTGCCCGACGATAAAGCCGAACTCCGGCAGGTAACGCCCGAGAATGCCGTAACGGTTCATCCGGCGCAGGTTGCGGTGGATGCCGATCTTGCACTTGAACAGCTCGATGAACAGGCTGGTGTTGCGAATATCGTTGCGGAAGTTGTCGTCGATCAGGTGACGGTGCTCGCGCAGCAGACGAATGGTGTCGGCGCGTACGCCTTTGATCTCCGGCTGCTGCGCCATCAGCACGAAAATCTCGAGCATGGCGAACGGCGTGCGGCGGAACACGTTGTCGTTGCGTGCCTCGATATAGCCGTCGTGGAGCTGGAAGCGCGAGTTGATCGGCTGCGGCGGCGCTTCGTCTTCCGGGGCGAGGATGACTTCCTCGAAGTGCTGGATGATCAGGTCGCTGAGCTGGGCGATGCTCATTACCACGCGGAAATACTGTTGCATGAAGTTTTCGACGGCCTGTTTGGCGTCGTCACCCTCAAACCCGAGCAGCCCGGCGATGGTGCGTTGATGATCGAACAGCAAGCGGTCTTCGGAGCGGCCCGCCAGCATGTGCAGCGCATAGCGCACTTTCCAGAGGAATTCCTGGGAAGAGGCGAGCAGGGCGTTTTCGCTTTCGACCAGGAAACCTTCGCCGGCGAGGGCGCGCAGGTTCAGGGTGCCGTACTGACGCCGGGCCACCCACAGAATCGTCTGGATATCCCGCAAGCCGCCGGGCGAGCCTTTGACGTTGGGTTCCAGGTTGTATTCGGTGTCGTTGTACTTGTGGTGACGGGCCTTTTGCTCGGCACGCTTGGCCAGGAAGAACTCCTTGGCCGGCCACATGTGTGCGGTGCTGGTGACGTCGAGCATGCGCTGACGCAGACGCTCGGGGCCGCAGATGGTGCGGCTTTCCATCAGGTTGGTGACGACGGTCAGGTCGGCGCGGGCTTCTTCGGCGCATTCATCGACCGAGCGCACGCTCTGGCCGACTTCCAGGCCGATGTCCCACAGCAGCGTCAGAAAACGCTCGATAGAGTCACGGAAAACTTCGTGATCGGCGCTGTCCAGCAGGATCAGCAAATCAATGTCGGAATACGGGTGCAACTCACCGCGGCCGTAGCCGCCGACCGCGACCAGCGCGATGTCGGCGTCTTCGCTCCAGGTGAACTGCTCCCAGGCCTTTTGCAGGATGTTGTCGACGAACCAGGCACGGTCTTCGATCAGACGGCGAATGTCGCGGCCATTGCGAAAACGCGTGTCGAGTACTTCGCGAGCCTGGCGGATCGCCTTCTTGAACGCCGCGATGGGACTCGCTTTCAGGGCCAGTTCAGCCTGGAACTGGCCGCGGTCGAAGAGTTCGGGATCCACCTGCGGCATCGATTGGCTTTCCTTCTATAAGGCTGGGAGCGTTGTGTGGATCAGGCCGAGACGCGCGGGATGGTGTCATCGGCGCGCAGGGTGAAGATCTCGTAACCGGTGTCGGTGACCAGCAGGGTGTGCTCCCACTGGGCCGAGAGCTTGCGGTCTTTGGTGATCGCGGTCCAGCCGTCGCCCAATACTTTGGTGTCGGCCTTGCCCTGGTTGATCATCGGTTCGATGGTGAAGGTCATGCCGGCCTTCAGTTCCATGCCGGTGCCGGCACGGCCGTAGTGCAGGATCTGCGGTTCTTCGTGGAAGACCTTGCCGATGCCATGGCCGCAGAACTCGCGAACCACCGAGAAGCCGTTCTTCTCGGCGTGCTTCTGGATGACTTCGCCGATGTCGCCGAGGCGGCAGCCAGGTTTGACGATTTCGATCGCCTTGTACATGCATTCCTGAGTGATCTGCGACAGGCGCTCGGCCCACACCGGCACTTCGCCGACATGGAACATGCGGCTGGTGTCGCCGTGGTAGCCGTCTTTGATCACGGTGACGTCGATGTTCAGGGTGTCGCCGTTTTTCAGCGGTTTGTCGTTCGGGATGCCGTGGCAGACCACGTGGTTGATCGAGGTGCAGATCGACTTCGGGTAGCCCTTGTAGTTGAGCGGGGCAGGGATGGCTTGCTGCACGTTGACGATGTAGTCGTGGCAGATCTGGTTCAGCTCATCGGTGGTGACGCCCGGTTTGACGTGTTCGGCAATCATTTCCAGCACATCGGCGGCCAGTTTGCCGGCGACACGCATGCCAGCGATGTCCTCGGGGGTTTTGAGGTTGACGGTCATACAGGCTCTCTCTGCGCTCGGCGGCGCTTGCTGATACGAATAGGGTGGCAGGTGTGCGTTTTGCGACCCTGAAAAACGCGATTCTAACAGACGCACGGCGCAATTCAGCGCCCGCGTGCATCGCTTCTCTCTATACAATGGTGCGTTCGGGGCCGATTCCAAGGGGGCTGCGCCCATGTCCTTGGTGCGAATACAGATTCCGGGTTCCGTTTCTGCGCACCCTGTGGTATAAAATGCGCCGCTTTCCGGGGATACCCCGAAAAGCTTAAATCCACACACGTGTCGACACGATGACCTGGGTGCTTTTGGCTTTATGCCACTGGTTGGTCATTGGGATACGTGGAGGCCAAACCCGACTTATTAAGGAACTATCATGTCCCAAGTCAATATGCGCGATATGCTGAAGGCCGGTGTGCACTTCGGTCACCAAACCCGTTACTGGAATCCGAAAATGGGTAAGTACATTTTCGGCGCGCGTAACAAGATTCACATCATCAACCTTGAAAAAACCCTGCCAATGTTCAACGAAGCTCTGACTTTCGTAGAGCGTCTGGCCCAGGGCAAAAACAAGATTCTGTTCGTCGGCACCAAGCGTTCCGCTGGCAAGATCGTTGCTGAAGAAGCAGCACGTTGCGGTTCGCCGTACGTCGATCACCGCTGGTTGGGCGGCATGCTGACCAACTTCAAAACCATTCGTGCTTCCATCAAGCGTCTGCGTGACCTTGAAGTTCAAGCCGAAGACGGTACTTTCGCCAAGCTGACCAAGAAAGAAGCGCTGATGCGCTCCCGTGATCTTGAGAAGCTGGATCGTTCGCTGGGCGGCATCAAGGACATGGGCGGTCTGCCAGACGCACTGTTCGTGATCGACGTTGACCACGAGCGCATCGCGATCACCGAAGCCAACAAGCTGGGCATCCCGGTAATCGGCGTTGTCGACACCAACAGCAGCCCGGAAGGCGTTGACTACATCATCCCAGGCAACGATGACGCAATCCGCGCTATCCAGCTGTACATGGGTTCGATGGCTGACGCAGTAATCCGTGGTCGCAACAATGTTGCTGGCGGCACTGTAGAATTCGCAGCTGAAGAAACTCAGGCTGCAGCTGAGTAATTAACGCCCTGGCGTTGACTCAGTAAGCAAAAAGGGGGCTTGGCCCCCTTTTTGCCACCTCGAAAACCATTTGTCGGCGGCGCAGCTACAGCTTCTGTAACGTGCAGCAGCTACAACGTGGGGTTTGGGACGAATTGAACGCCCGTTCGATCGGGTGGAATGGTTGAAAACCTATCCAAGAGGAATTTGAAAATGGCAGCAATTACTGCAGCGTTGGTTAAAGAACTGCGCGAGCGTACCGGCGAAGGCATGATGGATTGCAAGAAAGCCCTGGAAAAGGCTGACGGCGACATCGAAAAAGCCATTGATGACATGCGTGCTTCGGGCGCAATCAAGGCTGCCAAAAAAGCTGGCAACGTTGCCGCTGAAGGCGCCATCGCTCTGAAAGAAGACGGCAAATCTGCTGTTCTGCTGGAAGTGAACTCGCAGACCGACTTCCTGGCTCTGCAGGACGACTTCAAGGCATTCGTTGCTGAAAGCATTGAAAAAGCTTTCGCTGACAAGTTGACTGATGTTGCTCCGCTGATCGAAGCTCAAGAAGCTGCTCGCCTGGTACTGGTCGGCAAGGTTGGCGAAAACGTCAACATCCGTCGTCTGGTTCGCGTAGAAGGCGACGTTGTTGGTGGCTACCTGCACGGCAACAAGATCGGTGTTGCAGTTGTTCTGAAAGGCGGCAACGTTGAACTGGCCAAAGACATCGCTATGCACGTAGCGGCCAGCAACCCTGAGTTCCTGCTGCCATCGGAAGTTTCGGCTGAAGCTATCGAACGCGAAAAAGCTGTGTTCCTGCAGTTGAACGAAGAAAAAATCAAAGGCAAGCCAGAAAACATTGTTGAAAATATGGTCAAAGGCCGTATCAGCAAGTTCCTGGCTGAAGCAAGCCTGGTTGAGCAGGCGTTCGTCAAGAACCCTGAAATCAAGGTTGGCGAACTGGCCAAGAAAGCCGGTGCTGAAATCGTTTCCTTCACCTACTTCAAGGTAGGCGAAGGCATCGAGAAGCCGGTCGACAACTTCGCTGAAGAAGTTGCTGCCCAGCTGGCTGCCGCCAAGCAATAAGACGGTTTTTCAACTGTCGCCCGAAAGAGGCTGCCCGCTCACGCGCGCAGCCTCTTTTCAGATGGGGTTGCCAATTTTTTATTGGTTTCCACTTGGAACTGACTTACAAAGCCATGTTCCGATGGCGCTGAAGCAGCGCCAAGCTAGAGTGAACGCCAGCTGTAAACAGCTCGCAAAGAATTTTAAATACGCCGCAGGAGAGATTCGCAATGGCTCAGCAGGGCAGTGGTTATCAGGCTCGCTATAAACGCATTCTACTCAAGCTTAGCGGCGAGGCCCTGATGGGCTCGGAAGAGTTCGGGATCGATCCAAAAGTGCTGGATCGGATGGCACTGGAAGTCGGCCAGCTGGTCGGCATCGGCGTGCAGGTCGGTCTGGTGATCGGCGGTGGCAACCTGTTCCGTGGCGAAGCCTTGAGCAAAGCCGGTATGGATCGGGTGACAGGCGACCACATGGGCATGCTGGCCACTGTGATGAACGCCCTGGCCATGCGTGATGCGCTGGAACGTGCCAATATCTCGGCCATCGTGATGTCGGCCATTTCCATGGTTGGCGTGACCGATCACTATGATCGCCGCAAGGCCATGCGCCACCTGAACTCCAAGGACGTGGTAATTTTCGCGGCCGGTACCGGTAATCCGTTCTTTACCACGGATTCTGCAGCCTGCCTGCGCGCAATCGAGATCGATGCCGACGTCGTGCTCAAAGCGACCAAGGTCGATGGCGTCTACACCGCTGACCCATTCAAAGACCCGCATGCCGAGAAGTTCGATCATCTGACTTATGATGAAGTGCTGGATCGCAAGCTGGGTGTAATGGATCTGACAGCTATTTGCCTGTGCCGCGACCACAAGATGCCGCTGCGCGTATTCAATATGAACAAGCCTGGTGCCCTGCTGAACATCGTCCATGGCGGCGCTGAAGGCACCCTGATCGAGGAAGGTCAACAATGATCAACGAAATCAAAAAAGACGCTCAAGAGCGCATGCAAAAATCCCTGGACTCTCTGGCCCATGCATTCGGCCAGATTCGTACCGGCAAGGCTCACCCAAGCATTCTGGGTAGCGTGATGGTGCCGTACTACGGTGCTGACACCTCCATCACCCAAGTGGCCAACATCACTGTAAAGGACTCGCGCACTCTGCAAGTCGTGGCCTTCGAGCGCAACATGCTCGCAGCGGTCGACAAGGCAATCCAGAGCGCTGGCCTGAACCTCAACCCGACCAACCTGGGCGAGTTGTTGCTGATTTCCATGCCTGCCCTGACTGAAGAAACCCGCAAGGGCTTCACCAAGCAGGCGCGCAGTGCTGCTGAAGACGCTCGTGTTGCCGTGCGCAACATCCGTCGTGACGCCTTGGGCGAGCTGAAGAAACTGGTCAAGGACAAAGAAATCAGCGAAGACGAAGAGCGTCGTGCCGCTGCCGATATTCAGAAGCTCACCGACAAGGCCGAGGCTGATATCGACACGGCTACCAAGCAAAAAGAAGCGGATCTGATGGCCGTATAAGGTTCGAGCTTTTAATGGACAAGACCAAGCAGACTGCGCCGTCCGCGGTGCCGCGCCATGTCGCGATCATCATGGATGGCAACAATCGCTGGGCGAAAAAACGCTTTATGCCGGGTGTCGCCGGGCATAAAGCGGGCGTGGATGCTGTGCGTGCCGTAATCGAGGTGTGCGCCGAGGCCAAGGTCGAAGTGCTCACCCTGTTCGCGTTTTCCAGTGAGAACTGGCAGCGCCCGGCCGATGAAGTCAGTGCCTTGATGGACCTGTTCTTCAAGGCCTTGCGTCGTGAGGCCAAGCGCCTCAACGACAACAACATCAGCCTGCGCATCATTGGCGATCGTTCGCGCTTTCATCCGGAGCTTCAGGCGGCAATGCGTGAAGCCGAGGCGATGACGGCGGGCGCCAACCGATTCATCCTGCAGATCGCTGCCAATTACGGCGGTCAGTGGGATATCGCACAAGCTGCGCAGCGTCTGGCGCGTGAAGTTCAGGCCGGGCACCTGCGTCCGGAAGACATCACCCCGGATCTGCTGCAAACCTGTCTGGCGACCGGCGATCTACCGTTGCCAGACCTGTGCATTCGTACCGGTGGCGAGCATCGCATCAGCAACTTCCTGCTGTGGCAACTGGCTTACGCCGAGTTGTACTTCTCCGACCTGTTCTGGCCGGACTTCAAACACGATGCCATGCGCAATGCGCTGGCCGATTTCGCTTCGCGCCAGCGTCGCTTCGGTAAAACGAGCGAACAGGTCGAAGCTGGAGCCCGGGTTTAATGCTTAAACAACGAATCATCACTGCACTGATCCTGCTGCCGATTGCCTTGTGCGGGTTTTTCCTGCTGGAAGGCTCCGGTTTTGCCTTGTTTATCGGTCTGGTCGTGACTTTGGGTGCGTGGGAATGGGCGCGTCTGGCAGGCTTCACCGGACAAACGTTCCGCGTGGGTTTTGCCGCCGTGGTCGCGTTCATGCTGTTTATCATGTACATCCTGCCCGGGCTTGCCCCGTGGGTGCTGGGTGCTTCCGTGCTGTGGTGGGCGGTGGCAACCTGGCTGGTGCTGACCTACCCGCATTCCAGCGTGCATTGGTCCAGCGCCGCTACCAAACTGGTCATCGGCCTGCTGATTCTGCTGCCGGCCTGGCAAGGTCTGGTGCAGATCAAACAGTATCCGCTGGGTAACTGGCTGATCATGGCCGTGATGGTGCTGGTCTGGGGGGCCGATATCGGCGCCTACTTCTCTGGTCGCAAATTCGGCAGGCGCAAGCTGGCCCCGCAAGTCAGCCCAGGCAAAAGCTGGGAAGGCGTCTATGGTGGTCTTGCGCTGAGTTTGGTGATTACTGCCATTGTCGCGTTTGTTCGCGACTGGACGGTCGCCGAGTTGCTTAAAGGCTTGATTGGCGCTGCGCTGATCGTCTTCATCTCCGTGGTTGGCGACCTGACCGAAAGCATGTTCAAGCGTCAGTCTGGCATCAAGGACAGCAGTAACCTGCTGCCTGGTCATGGCGGTGTGCTTGATCGTATCGACAGCCTGACAGCGGCCATCCCGGTGTTTGCCGTGCTGCTGTGGATGGCTGCACCGTGAGTCGCCCTCAACAGGTCACTGTTCTGGGTGCGACCGGCTCGATCGGTCTGAGTACGCTGGATGTCATTGGCCGCCATCCTGAGCGTTATCAGGTGTTCGCGCTGAGTGGTTTCACGCGCCTGAGCGAGCTTTTCGCCTTGTGCGTGCGTCACGTGCCGCAATTTGCCGTGGTGCCGGAAGCTGCCGCTGCGCGCGGTTTGCAGGATGATTTGCGTGCGGCCGGTTTACCGACCCGCGTGCTGGTGGGGGAGGAGGGCCTGTGCCAGGTCGCTGCTGCTCCTGAGGTCGATGCCGTGATGGCGGCAATCGTCGGTGCAGCAGGGCTGCGTCCGACCCTGGCGGCCGTCGAGGCCGGCAAGAAGATTCTCCTGGCCAATAAAGAGGCGCTGGTGATGTCCGGCGCCCTGTTCATGCAGGCAGTGCGCAAGAGCGGTTCGGTGCTGCTGCCGATCGATAGCGAACACAACGCGATTTTTCAGTGCATGCCACAGGATTTTGCCCGTGGATTGAGCTCGGTCGGTGTCCGTCGGATTTTACTCACAGCCTCTGGTGGTCCGTTCCGACAGACACCGATGAGTGAGTTGGCGCATGTTTCACCTGAGCAGGCGTGTGCTCACCCGAACTGGTCCATGGGGCGCAAGATTTCGGTCGATTCGGCCAGCATGATGAATAAAGGTCTCGAACTGATCGAGGCCTGTTGGTTGTTTGATGCCAAGCCCTCGCAGGTTGAGGTGGTGATCCACCCGCAGAGCGTGATTCACTCGCTGGTCGATTATGTCGATGGCTCGGTGCTGGCGCAGTTGGGCAATCCCGACATGCGCACGCCGATTGCCAATGCCCTGGCTTGGCCGGAGCGCATTGATTCCGGCGTGGCACCGCTGGATCTGTTTGCTGTGGCGCGCCTGGACTTCGAGGCGCCGGATGAAGAACGCTTCCCTTGCCTGCGTCTGGCCCGGCAAGCTGCCGAAGCTGGCGACAGTGCTCCGGCGATGCTCAACGCAGCGAACGAAGTAGCGGTGGCAGCGTTTCTCGATGGACGGGTTCGTTACCTGGAAATCGCGAGTATCATCGAGGAGGTATTGAGCCTCGAACCGGTCGTAGCATTGGCAGACCTCGATGCCGTATTTACGGCAGACGCCAAGGCGCGAGTTCTGGCCGAGCAGTGGCTGAAGCGCCACGATCGATAGAATTTGCTACACAATGGCTACACGCGGCACTGAACAGGATTGCGGAGAAAATAGATGAGCGCGCTCTATATGATTGCCGGCACCCTGATCGCTTTGGGTGTGCTGGTCACCTTTCACGAATTCGGCCACTTCTGGGTCGCGCGTCGCTGTGGCGTCAAGGTTCTACGTTTTTCCGTAGGCTTTGGCATGCCGTTGTTGCGCTGGTACGACAAGCAAGGCACCGAGTTTGTGGTTGCCGCGATTCCGCTGGGCGGCTACGTCAAAATGCTCGACGAACGTGAGGGCGAAGTCCCGGTCGATCAGCTTGATCAGTCGTTCAACCGCAAATCCGTGCGTCAGCGTATCGCCATTGTTGCGGCCGGCCCCATTGCCAATTTTCTCTTGGCGCTGGTGTTCTTCTGGGTGTTGGCGATGCTCGGCAGCGAACAGGTGCGTCCGGTCATCGGTGCGGTTGAATCCGGCAGTATCGCCGCCAGTGCCGGTTTGAGCGCAGGTGAAGAGATCGTGGCGATCGATGGAGAGCCGACTACCGGTTGGGCGGCCGTCAATCTGCAGTTGGTCCGGCGTCTGGGCGAAAGCGGTTCTCTGCAGTTGCTGGTGCGTGAGCAGGGTTCGACAGCGGATTCGCCGCGTGAGCTGAAGCTGGATAACTGGCTTAAAGGTGCTGATGAACCAGACCCGATCCGCTCTTTGGGTATTCGTCCGTGGCGCCCGGCTTTGCCACCGGTGCTTGCCGAGCTTGATCCGAAAGGCCCGGCTCAGGCTGCCGGTCTGAAGACGGGTGATCGCCTGCTGGCCCTTGACGGCCAGACGCTGAATGACTGGCAGCAAGTGGTCGATACCGTTCGTACGCGTCCTGATACCAAAATCATGCTGCGCATCGAGCGCGACAGTGCTCAAATCGACGTCCCTGTCACTCTGGCGGCGCGCGGTGAAAGCAAATCGCCAAGCGGATATCTGGGTGCAGGTGTAAAAGCTGTCGACTGGCCGCCGGAGATGATTCGCGAGGTCAGTTACGGGCCTCTTGCTGCCATTGGCGAGGGTGCCCGTCGCACTTGGACCATGAGCATTCTGACGCTCGATTCGCTAAAGAAAATGCTGTTCGGCGAGCTCTCGGTAAAAAACTTGAGTGGACCGATAACCATTGCTAAAGTGGCGGGCGCTTCTGCCCAGTCGGGCGTCGCTGATTTCCTGAATTTCCTTGCTTATCTGAGTATTAGCCTGGGGGTTCTGAATTTGCTGCCCATTCCTGTACTGGATGGGGGGCATTTGTTGTTTTATCTGATCGAGTGGGCGCGTGGTCGTCCCTTGTCGGATCGGGTGCAAGGTTGGGGGATACAGATCGGTATCAGTTTGGTGGTCGGGGTGATGTTGCTTGCTCTGGTCAACGATCTGGGTCGACTGTAACGCTTCGCTGAATTGCGAATCTGCCGCATTTTGCGGCAGTTTGTTTATTGCCAGTTGGAATAAGAAAGGACTTCATGAAACGTCTGCTGCTAACTGCGGTTCTCACCGTATTGATGATCGCCGAAGTTCACGCCGAGTCCTTCACTATCTCTGATATTCGCGTCAATGGCCTCCAGCGGGTCTCCGCGGGTAGCGTCTTTGGTGCCTTGCCGTTGAACGTCGGTGAGCAGGCGGATGATCGTCGCCTGGTGGAATCCACTCGTGCGTTGTTCAAAACCGGTTTCTTTCAAGATATCCAGCTGGGCCGCGAAGGCAACGTTCTGGTCATCACGGTCGTTGAACGCCCGTCGGTCGCCAGTATCGAGATCGAAGGCAACAAGGCGATCTCCACTGAAGACTTGATGAAAGGTCTCAAACAGTCTGGTCTGGCTGAAGGCGAGATCTTCCAGCGCGCCACCCTTGAGGGTGTGCGTAATGAACTGCAACGTCAGTACGTCGCGCAAGGCCGTTACTCGGCTACCGTTGATACCGAAGTGGTGTCGCAGCCGCGTAACCGCGTTGGTCTGAAAGTGAAGATCAACGAAGGCACCGTTGCGGCCATTCAGCACATCAACGTGGTGGGTAACACGGTTTTCCCTGAGGAAGACCTGACCGATCTGTTCGAGCTGAAAACCACCAACTGGCTGTCGTTCTTCAAGAACGATGACAAGTACGCCCGTGAAAAGCTTTCCGGTGACCTGGAGCGTCTGCGCTCCTACTACCTGGACCGTGGCTATATCAACATGGATATCGCTTCGACCCAGGTATCCATCACCCCGGACAAAAAGCACGTCTACATCACTGTCAACGTCAACGAAGGCGAGAAGTACACCGTTCGTGACGTCAAGCTCAGCGGTGATCTGAAAGTCCCTGAGGACCAAGTCAAATCCCTGCTGCTGGTGCAGAAGGGGCAGGTGTTCTCGCGCAAGCTGATGACCACCACGTCCGAACTGATCACCCGTCGACTGGGTAACGAGGGTTACACCTTCGCCAACGTCAACGGCGTACCTCAGCCGCACGATGATGATCACACTGTAGATATTCTGTTCGCCGTTGATCCGGGCAAGCGAGCCTATGTCAATCGCATCAACTTCCGTGGCAACACCAAGTCCGAGGACGAAGTGCTGCGTCGTGAAATGCGTCAGATGGAAGGCGGTTGGGCTTCGACTTACCTGATCGACCAATCCAAAACCCGTCTTGAGCGTCTGGGCTTCTTTAAAGAGGTCAACGTTGAAACCCCGGCCGTGCCAGGTGTCGACGACCAGGTTGACGTGAATTACGCCGTGGAAGAGCAGGCTTCCGGTTCGATTACCGCCAGTGTCGGTTTCGCCCAGAGTGCCGGTCTGATCCTCGGTGGTTCGATCACCCAGAACAACTTCCTCGGTACCGGTAACCGCGTCAGCGTCGGCCTGACCCGCAGTGAATACCAGAGCCGCTACAACTTCGGCTACGTTGACCCGTACTGGACCGCCGATGGTGTGAGCCTGGGTTACAACGCGTTCTATCGCACCACCGACTACAAAGACCTCGACGTCGACGTAGCAAGCTATGCGGTCGACAGCCTGGGTGCCGGCGTGAACGTTGGCTACCCGATCAGTGAGACTTCGCGTCTGACCTTTGGCCTGTCGGTTCAGCAGGACGAGATCAAGACCGGTACCTACACCGTTGACGAGATTTTCGACTTCGTTAACAAGGAAGGCGACAAGTACCTGAACTTCAAGGCTTCGGCCGGTTGGTCCGAATCGACCCTGAACAAAGGCGTACTGCCGACCCGTGGTCGTTCCCAGAGTCTGACCCTGGAAACCACCGTGCCGGGCAGCGACCTGTCGTTCTACAAACTGGATTACCGCGGTCAGCTGTTCCAGCCGATCAGCGAGAACTACACCCTGCGTCTGCACACCGAGCTGGGTTATGGCGATGGATACGGCGGAACCGATGGCTTGCCATTCTATGAAAACTACTATGCTGGTGGTTTCAACTCGGTTCGTGGCTTCAAGGACAGCACCCTCGGCCCGCGCAGTACGCCGAGCCGTGGCACCAACCCGGGCACATTGGCTGACCCGGACCAGGATCCACTGCCGTTCGGTGGTAACGTCCTGATCCAGGGTGGTGTCGAGGTTCTGTTCCCGCTGCCGTTCGTGAAAGATCAACGTTCGCTGCGCACCTCTGTTTTCTGGGATGTGGGTAACGTATTTGACTCGCAGTGCAAGGACACTACCAATGCAAACGGCTCGACGTCGAACACCAAGTGCAACGACATCAGCCTGAGCAACATGGCCAGTTCCGTGGGTGTGGGTGTGACCTGGGTCACCGCACTGGGTCCTCTGAGCTTCGCGTTGGCCATGCCGATCAAGAAGCCGGATGAGGCTGAAACTCAAGTGTTCCAATTCTCCCTCGGCCAGACGTTCTAAGCGTCTGACCCAAGATAACGACAATGGATTTTGTAGGAGTGCATCGTGCGTAAGTTGACTCAATTGGTTCTCCTGGCCTCCTTGATGGTGGCAGGCCCGGCATTTGCCGACATGAAAATTGCCGTTCTGAACTATCAGATGGCCTTGCTGGAATCGGACGCTGCGAAGAAGTACGCCGTGGATGCCGAGAAGAAGTTCGGTCCGCAACTGACCAAGCTGAAAACGCTGGAAAGCAGCGCCAAGGGTATTCAGGATCGTCTGATGGCCGGTGGCGACAAAATGCAGCAGGGTGAGCGTGAGCGTCTGGAGCTGGAATTCAAGCAAAAGGCCCGTGACTTCCAGTTCCAGTCCAAGGAGCTGAACGAAGCCAAAGCCGTTGCTGACCGCGAAATGCTCAAGCAACTGAAGCCGAAGCTGGATAGCGCAGTGGAAGAAGTCATCAAGAAAGGTGGTTTTGATCTGGTGTTCGAGCGTGGTGCAGTGATCGATGTCAAACCTCAGTACGACATCACGCGCCAGGTTATCGAGCGCATGAATCAGCTGAAGTAACCCATGACCGTGAATATCAAGCTCGGCCAATTGGCCGAGTTCCTCGGCGCCACCCTGCGTGGCGACCCTGAGACGAAAATTACTGGGCTAGCCACTTTGCAAGAGGCTGGCCCAGCTCAGTTGAGCTTTCTGGCAAACCCTCAATATCGCAAATACCTCGCCGGCTCGCAGGCGGCAGCACTGCTGCTCAAAGAAGCCGATGCCGAAGGTTTTGCCGGTAATGCGTTGGTGGTGCCGGATCCTTACCTGGCTTACGCGCGAATCTCGCATCTGTTCGATCCCAAGCCAAAAGCCACTGCGGGTATCCATCCGTCGGCGGTCATTGCGCCTGACGCAGTGGTTGATCCAGCCGCCAGCATCGGCCCATTCGTGGTGATCGAGGCCGGTGCGCGGATCGCGGCAAACGTGACACTGGGCGCGCATTGCTTCATCGGCGCGCGCAGTGAAATTGGCGAAGGCGGCTGGCTCGCGCCACGCGTGACGCTGTATCACGACGTGCGCATCGGCAAGCGTGTGGTTATCCAGTCCGGTGCCGTGCTCGGCGGCGAAGGTTTCGGTTTCGCCAATGAAAAAGGCATCTGGCAGAAAATCGCTCAGATCGGTGGTGTGACCATCGGCGACGATGTCGAGATTGGCGTGAACACCGCCATCGACCGCGGCGCGTTGGCCGATACCGTGATCGGCAATGGCGTTAAGCTCGATAACCAGATCCAGATCGCCCACAACGTTCAGGTCGGTGATCATACCGCCATGGCGGCGTGTGTCGGCATTTCCGGCAGCACCAAAATCGGCAAGCACTGCATGCTCGCCGGCGGTGTTGGCCTGGTCGGCCACATTGAAATTTGCGACAACGTTTTCCTCACCGGGATGACCATGGTGACCCACTCGATTACCGAGCCGGGTGCCTATTCTTCCGGTACAGCCATGCAACCGGCGGCCGAATGGCGCAAAAGCGCGGCCCGCATCCGTCAGCTCGATGACATCGCGCGACGTTTGAAACAGCTGGAAAAGCGCGTAGGGGAAGTGACCCCTGACGGCAATGCTTCATCAGATGGCTGATACCATTTCCATATCAAGTGTGCACAGCCTCTAGACTGCCTCCTTGATTTGCTAGAGGAGTGCGCGTCAGTCGCGCTCCCAATCTTTACATAGGCTTCCCCCCGAAATGATGGACATCAACGAGATTCGCGAATACCTGCCTCACCGTTACCCGTTCCTGCTGGTGGACCGGGTGGTGGAACTGGACACTGAAGGCAAGCGCATTCGCGCCTACAAGAATGTCAGCATCAATGAACCGTTCTTCAATGGTCACTTCCCTGCGCATCCAATCATGCCGGGCGTGCTGATCATCGAAGCGATGGCTCAGGCTGCCGGGATCCTCGGTTTCAAAATGCTTGACGTGAAGCCTGCCGACGGCACGCTTTACTACTTCGTCGGTTCCGACAAGCTGCGCTTCCGTCAGCCGGTGTTGCCGGGCGATCAGTTGATCCTCGAAGCCAAGTTCATCAGCTGCAAGCGTCAGATCTGGAAGTTCGAATGCCAGGCTTCGGTCGACGGCAAGCCAGTCTGCTCCGCTGAAATCATCTGTGCGGAACGCAAGCTATGAGTTTGATTGACCCTCGCGCAATCATCGATCCATCGGCCGTTCTGGCTGATGGCGTCGAGGTCGGCCCGTGGTCGATCATCGGCGCAGGTGTGGAAATCGGCGAGGGTACCGTGATCGGGCCGCATGTAATCCTCAAAGGCCCGACCCGCATCGGCAAACACAATCGCATCTACCAGTTTTCCTCGGTAGGCGAAGACACGCCCGATCTGAAGTACAAGGGTGAAGAAACCCGTCTGGTGATCGGTGACCATAACGTCATCCGCGAAGGCGTGACGATTCACCGTGGCACCGTGCAGGACCGTTCGGAAACCACGCTAGGCGATCACAACCTGATCATGGCCTATGCCCACATCGGCCACGACAGCGTTATCGGCAACCACTGCATTCTGGTCAACAACACGGCTTTGGCCGGCCATGTGCATGTGGATGACTGGGCGATCCTCTCCGGGTTCACCCTGGTTCACCAGTATTGCCACATTGGCGCCCACAGCTTTTCCGGCATGGGCACCGCCATCGGCAAGGACGTTCCGGCGTTCGTCACCGTGTTCGGCAACCCGGCCGAAGCGCGCAGCATGAACTTCGAAGGCATGCGCCGTCGCGGTTTCAGCGAGGACGCGATCCACACCCTGCGTCGCGCTTACAAAACCGTCTATCGTCAGGGCCTCACGGTCGAACAGGCGCTGGCCGAGCTGGCCGAACCTGCAGCGCAGTTCCCGGAAGTCGCGATATTCCGCGACTCCATCCAGTCGTCGACTCGCGGCATCACTCGCTGATCATGGCCAATCTGCGTATCGCGCTGGTAGCGGGTGAAGCTTCCGGTGACATTCTCGGCGCCGGTCTTATGCGCGCCCTCAAGGCGCGGCATCCGGCGGTCGAGTTCATCGGCGTCGGTGGCCCGTTGATGCAGGCCGAAGGCCTGACCTCCTATTTTCCCATGGAGCGCTTGTCGGTCATGGGCCTGGTGGAAGTGCTCGGGCGCCTGCGCGAATTGCTTAAGCGCCGCAAGGACCTGATCGCCACGCTGATCGCCGAGAAGCCGGATGTGTTCATCGGCATCGACGCGCCGGACTTCAATCTCAATATCGAACTCAAGCTGCGTCAGGCCGGGATCAAAACCGTGCATTACGTCAGCCCTTCGGTGTGGGCATGGCGACAGAAGCGCGTGCTGAAGATCCGCGAAGGTTGCGATCTGATGCTGACACTGCTGCCGTTCGAAGCAAAGTTCTACGAAGAGAAAGGCGTGCCGGTGCGGTTCGTTGGCCACACACTGGCCGACACCATCCCGCTGGAGGCCGACCGCTCTGCGGCGCGTGCCGAGTTGGGCTTGCCCGACGGCCCGCTGGTGGCGTTGATGCCCGGCAGCCGTGGCGGCGAAGTCTCCCGTCTCGGTGCGCTGTTCCTCGATACTGCTGAACGCCTGCGCGCGATGCGCCCGGGTTTGCGCTTTGTCATCCCGTGCGCCAATCCGGAGCGCCGCGCGCAACTTGAAGAGTTGCTTGCGGGGCGTGATCTGCCGGTGACCTTGCTCGACGGCAAATCCCATCTGGCACTGGCTGCGTGCAACGCCGTGCTGATCGCCTCCGGCACCGCGACCCTCGAAGCGCTGTTGTACAAGCGGCCGATGGTGGTGGCGTACCGCTTGGCACCGCTGACGTTCTGGATTCTCAAACGCATGGTCAAGAGCCCGTACGTGTCCTTGCCGAATCTGCTGGCCCAGCGTCTGCTGGTTCCAGAATTGTTGCAGGATGATGCGACGGTCGAAGCATTGGCGCAGACCCTGTCGCCGCTGATCGAAGGCGGCGAAGAACAGACCCGCGGGTTCGACGAGATCCACCGCACACTGCGGCTGGATGCTTCTAATCAGGCGGCGGACGCCGTCCTCAACCTGATCGGTCAGACACGATGAGCAAGGCAAGCATGCAGATGGGCCTGGATTTCACCCTGGTCGCCGAAGTCGAAGAACTGGTCGCCGGCGTCGATGAAGTCGGTCGTGGTCCGTTGTGCGGTGCAGTGGTCACGGCAGCGGTGATCCTCGATCCGAATCGGCCGATTCTCGGCCTCAACGATTCGAAGAAGCTCACCGAAGCCAAGCGCGAAAAGCTCTACGACGAAATCATCGAGAAATCCCTGAGCTGGTGCATTGCCCGCGCCGAAGTCGAAGAAATCGACGAGCTGAATATTTTGCACGCGACCATGCTGGCCATGCAGCGCGCAGTCGCCGGCCTGCACATTCAGCCGAAGCTGGCGATGATCGACGGCAATCGCTGTCCGCAATTGCCGATGCGCGCCGAAGCGGTGGTGCAGGGCGACGGCAAGGTGCCGGCCATTGCTGCGGCGTCGATTCTGGCCAAAGTCAGTCGCGACCGTGAAATGGCTGCATTCGAATTGATCTACCCGGGTTACGGCATCGGCGGCCATAAAGGCTACCCGACGCCCGTTCATCTGGAAGCCTTGGTGCGCCTTGGCCCGACGCCGATTCACCGGCGCTCGTTCGCCCCGGTGCGTCAGGCTTATGAAGCGCTGGAAGGTCTGACGCAGGTTTAGTCGCAAGGCTGATGTTTTGTTCGAGGCCCGGTACAATCCGGGCCTTGTTGTCTCTATGTAACTGGACAGGATCACTATGCCGGCTTCATTCGTTCATCTACGCCTGCACACTGAATACTCCCTGGTCGACGGGCTGGTGCGGATCAAGCCGCTGGTCAAGGCGCTGACCGCCATGAACATGCCGGCGGTCGCGGTCACCGACCAGAACAACATGTGTTCTCTGGTCAAATTCTATAAAAACACCATGGGCGCCGGCATCAAGCCGATTTGCGGCGCCGACCTGTGGCTGTCGAACAAAGACCCGGATGCACCGCTGAGTCGCATCAGCCTGTTGGTGATGAACGCCAAGGGCTATCGCAACCTCACCGAGCTGATCTCGCGCGGCTTCATCGAAGGCCAGCGCAACGGCATGATCATTGTCGAGCGTGAGTGGGTTGCCGAAGCCAACGAAGGCCTGATCATGCTGTCCGCCGCCAAAGAAGGCGAGATCGGCATGGCCATGATCGGCGGCAATCCGGCCGAAGCCGAAGCCCTGACGCGCGAATGGATGGCGGTGTTCCCGGATCGTTTCTATCTGGAAATCCAGCGCACCAATCGTCCTAACGATGAAGAGCAACTGCACGGTGCCGTAGCGCTTGCCGACAAACTCGGCGCGCCGCTGGTGGCAACCAACGACGTGCGCTTCATCAAGCAGGAAGACTTCGCCGCCCACGAAACCCGCGTGTGCATCGGTGAGGGCCGTGCCCTCGACGATCCGCGCCGTTCGAAGAATTACAGCGATCAGCAATACCTCAAAAGCGCCGAGGAAATGATCGAGCTGTTCAGCGATATTCCCGACGCGATTGAAAACACCGTCGAGATCGCCAAGCGCTGCAACATCGAAGTGAAGCTGGGCACGCACTTTTTGCCCAACTTCCCGATCCCCGATGGCATGACCATCGATGAGTATTTCCGCAAAGTGTCCTTCGACGGTCTCGAAGAACGCCTGGCGGTACTGCTGCCCAAAGACACCACCGAAGACTACGAAGCCAAGCGCCAGGTCTATGTCGATCGCTTGAATTTCGAGCTGGATATCATCATCCAGATGGGTTTCCCCGGTTACTTCCTGATCGTTATGGACTTTATCCAGTGGGCCAAGAATAACGGCGTACCGGTAGGTCCTGGCCGGGGGTCGGGTGCCGGTTCGCTGGTGGCCTACGTGCAGAAGATCACCGACCTCGATCCGCTGGAATACGACCTGCTGTTCGAACGTTTCCTTAACCCGGAACGGGTCTCCATGCCCGACTTCGACGTCGACTTCTGCATGGACGGTCGTGACCGCGTGATTGATTACGTGGCCGAAAAATACGGCCGCAACGCGGTAAGCCAGATCATCACCTTCGGTTCCATGGCCGCCAAGGCTGTGGTGCGTGACGTGGCGCGGGTACAGGGCAAGTCTTACGGTCTGGCCGATCGTCTGTCGAAGATGATTCCGTTCGAAGTCGGCATGACCCTGGAAAAAGCCTACGAACAGGAAGAGATCCTGCGTGACTTCATCAAGGTCGATGAAGAGGCGGCGGAAATCTGGGAGATGGCGCGCAAGCTCGAAGGCGTTGTGCGTAACGTCGGTAAACACGCCGGTGGTGTGGTTATCGCGCCGACCAAGCTGACTGACTTCTCGCCGATCTATTGCGATGAGGCCGGTGACGGTCTGGTAACCCAGTTCGACAAGGACGATGTTGAAGCGGCCGGTCTGGTGAAGTTCGACTTCCTCGGTCTGCGGACCCTGACAATCATCGACTGGGCGCTGAAAACGATTAACCGCGACCGCGCCAAGGTCAACGAGCCGCCGCTGGATATCGCGTTTATCCCGCTGGACGACAAGCCGACGTACTCGTTGTTGCAGAAAGCTGAGACCACTGCGGTATTCCAGCTTGAATCGCGCGGCATGAAAGAGCTGATCAAAAAGCTCAAGCCCGACTGCCTGGAAGACCTGATCGCACTGGTGGCCCTGTTCCGTCCAGGCCCGCTGCAGTCCGGCATGGTGGACGACTTTATCAACCGTAAGCACGGTCGCGCCGAACTGGCGTACCCGCACTCGGACTATCAGTACGAAGGCCTCAAGCCAGTATTGGCACCGACTTACGGCATCATCCTGTATCAGGAACAGGTGATGCAGATTGCACAGGTCATGGCCGGCTACACCCTCGGTGGTGCGGACATGCTCCGTCGGGCGATGGGTAAGAAAAAGCCTGAGGAAATGGCCAAGCAGCGCGGCGGTTTCATTGAAGGTTGCGCGACCAACAATATTGACGCCGACCTCGCCGGTAACATTTTCGACCTGGTAGAAAAATTCGCCGGTTACGGCTTCAACAAATCCCACTCCGCCGCCTACGGCCTGGTCTCGTACCAGACTGCGTGGCTGAAAGCTCACTACCCGGCGCCGTTCATGGCCGCGGTACTGTCGGCGGATATGCACAACACCGACAAGGTCGTGACCTTGATCGAAGAAATTCGCACCATGAAGCTGCGTCTCGACGCGCCGGATGTGAATACTTCGGAGTTCAAGTTCACGGTGAACGACGATGGCCGCATCGTCTATGGCCTCGGCGCGATCAAAGGCGTCGGCGAAGGCCCGGTTGAGGCGATCACCGAAGCGCGTCAGGCCGGTCCGTTCAAGGATCTGTTCGACTTCTGCGCCCGTGTCGACCTCAAGCGCATCAACAAACGTACGCTGGACGGCCTGATCCGCAGCGGTGCGCTGGATCGTCTGGGCCCGTACTTCCACGACGAGCAAAAGGCTTACCAGGCCAATATCGACCGTAACCGTGCCGTGCTGCTGGCGGCGATGGAAGAGGCGATCAAGGCGGCCGAACAAACCGCGCGCACCCACGACAGCGGCCATGCCGACCTGTTCGGCGGGCTGTTTGTCGAGGAAGACGCCGATGTTTATGCGTCCCATCGCAAGGCCAAGGAGCTGACCCTCAAGGAACGTCTCAAAGGTGAGAAAGACACCTTGGGACTGTACCTGACCGGTCACCCGATCGACGAATACGAAGGTGAAATTCGCCGTTTCGCCCGCCAGCGCATCATCGACCTGAAACCGGCGCGCGACACGCAGACCGTGGCCGGGATGATCATTGCCCTGCGCGTGATGAAGAACAAGAAGGGCGACAAGATGGGCTTCATCACCCTCGACGACCGCTCAGGGCGGATCGAGGCTTCCTTGTTTGCCGATGCGTTCCACTCTGCGCAATCGTTGTTGCAGACCGACGCGATGGTGGTGGTCGAAGGCGAAGTCAGCAACGACGACTTCTCCGGTGGTCTGCGCCTGCGGGTCAAGCGGGTGATGAGCATGGAAGATGCGCGCACCAACCTCGCCGAGAGCCTGCGCCTGAAGCTGCAAACCCAGGACCTGAAAGGCGATCAGCTACGCTGGTTGGGTGATTTGCTCAAGCGTCATCGCGGCGCGTGCCCGATCACCATGGAGTACACCAGCCCGGATGCGAAGACCTTGCTGCAGTTCGGCGAGACCTGGCGAATTGATCCGGCGGATGCGTTGATTCAAGCCCTGCGTGACCAGTTCGGGCGAGACAACGTCTTCCTCCAATACCGTTGACCGGCAAGTGCCATCATTGCGCTTGCCCGCAACCTGAATTTTTAATCTCGACCTCAGCGCGCCTCTCCCTTAAGGTAGGGCGCGAATAGACAACCGGCCGGCCCAAGCTCATTTGGGACACGACCCAAGACGGACGCCTATGAACCCGAATTTTCTAGATTTCGAACAGCCGATCGCCGACCTGCAAGCCAAGATCGAAGAGTTGCGCTTGGTCGGTAATGACAATTCGCTGAATATCGGCGATGAGATCTCCCGCCTGCAGGACAAAAGCAAAACGCTGACCGAAGACATCTTCGGCAAGCTGACCAGCTGGCAGATCGCACGCCTGGCGCGTCACCCGAAACGCCCGTACACCCTCGACTACATCGAGCACATCTTCACCGAGTTCGACGAACTGCACGGCGACCGTCACTTCTCTGACGACGCGGCCATCGTTGGCGGCATCGCCCGTCTGGAAGACCAGCCGGTGATGGTCATCGGTCACCAGAAGGGCCGTGAAGTGCGCGAGAAGGTACGCCGCAACTTCGGTATGCCGCGTCCGGAAGGCTACCGCAAGGCTTGCCGCCTGATGGAAATGGCCGAGCGTTTCAAAATGCCGATCCTGACCTTCATCGACACCCCGGGCGCCTACCCGGGTATCGACGCTGAAGAGCGCAACCAGAGCGAAGCAATTGCCTGGAACCTGCGCGTGATGTCGCGCCTGAAAACGCCGATCATCGCTACCGTTATCGGTGAGGGTGGTTCCGGTGGTGCACTGGCGATCGGCGTCTGCGATCAGCTGAACATGCTGCAATACTCGACCTACGCGGTGATCTCGCCGGAAGGTTGCGCTTCGATTCTGTGGAAAACCGCGGAAAAGGCGCCGGATGCGGCTGAAGCGATGGGCATTACTGCCGAGCGTCTGAAAGGTCTGGGCATTGTCGACAAGGTGATTGGCGAGCCACTGGGCGGCGCTCACCGTGACCCGGCGGCTGCGGCGGCTTCGATCCGTGCCGAGCTGAGCTCGCAACTGGCGATGCTGAAGAAGTTCGATAACGAAGCGCTGTTGAAGCGTCGTTATGATCGACTGATGAGCTACGGTCTCTAAGTCGAACGCAGTCCCCCTGTAGGAGCTGCCGAAGGCTGCGATCTTTCAAGATCAAAAGATCGCAGCCTTCGGCAGCTCCTACAGGATCTTTGAGAAGCGACCCTCTCTATGAATTCTTCGAAGAGTGATTTGCCGTCGCGGCTTCTGCTGAACCTTGAGCCTTGGCGCAATGCCGCTCATTGGCGTATCGCCTTCTCTGGTGGACTCGATTCCACTGTTCTGCTGCATCTGCTTGCCCATCTCGTAAAAACCGAATCCCTGCCCCCGCTGTGCGCTGTTCATATCCATCACGGCCTCCAGGCTGCGGCTGATGCGTGGCCGCAACATTGCCAGTCCATCTGCGATGCGCTGGGTGTGCCGTTGCTGATCGAGCGGGTGAAGGTGCAACCGGGTGCAAGCCTGGAGCGCGCGGCGCGGGATGCGCGATACGCGGTGTTCAGTTCGCTGACGCAAGCCAATGACGTGTTGCTTACTGGCCAGCATCGCGATGATCAGGCGGAAACGCTGCTGTTCCGGTTATTACGTGGCGCCGGTGTGCGCGGATTGTCCGGGATGCCGACGCGGCGGCCAGTGGGGCAGGGCACGCTGGTTCGTCCGTTGCTGGAAATCTCCCGGGCCGAACTGGAAGCGTATGCGCAGGCTCATCAATTGCGCTGGATTGAAGACCCATCAAATGAGGATCGGCAATTCTCGCGCAACTATCTGCGCCATCAGGTCATGCCGCTGCTGACCGGGCGCTGGCCGCAAGCGCAGGCGAGCATGGCCCGCAGCGCTGCGCATCTGCGAGAGGCGCAGGGGCTGCTCGACGAACTGGCGCAGATCGATCTGGCGCCAGCCGCGACTGCTCATGATTTTGCATGGCTGGGTTTGCCGTCGCTGGAACTGGCGCCCCTCGCCGCACTGTCCGCGGCCCGCCAACGAAACGCGATCAGCCATTGGCTCGAGCCCTCCACACAACTGCCCGATAGTGACCATTGGTCGGGATGGACGGATCTGTGCGCGGCCGCTCACGATGCTTCACCCGTCTGGCGGCTGGCTGAGGGCGAGCTGCACCGTAGCGCCGGTCGAGTGTGGTGGCTGAGCGGTAACTGGTTGCGCACGCCAGTGATCGGTGCCGACTGGCAAGCGCCGTCGTCAGCGCTACGCTTGGCCGATAATGGCCGTGTCATGTTCAGCGGGCAGGCGCCTTCCGGGTCTTTGCAGATTCGCTATCGTCAGGGCGGCGAAGTCATGAACCTGGCGGATCGCGGTCACCGCGATCTCAAGCGCCTGCTCAATGAGCGCGCGGTGCCGGGCTTCGTCCGTGGCAGATTGCCGCTGCTGTTTCGCGGTGATGAATTGCTCGCGGTGGCGAACCTGCCGGGACTTGATGGACCTGTGCAGGGCGGCTGGAAATTGCATTGGCTGCCAACAGACGAAGATCAAGGTTTGAGCTGAAAGGAGCATTCCGGTAGACTACGCTCCCTTCTTGATACAACTTCTGTGGATTCGCCTGAATTGCAGGAGTTGCCGATTACCAAGCAGTCTTTGCTGGGCGATTCCAAAAAATGTGTAGCGAGCAACGTACCGGTGTTTCACCTGCCGGTCTGTCCCAACGCGGCGGTTTTTTTGAAAGGTGCACTGTGATTAATGCAGGTGATCGGGGGCTTCGGCCTTCCTTCGCTTTCCCCGGCGGCTCGTACCGCTTTAACGCAGACTTCTAGGGTTTTTCATGACGCGCTACATATTCGTCACGGGCGGTGTTGTTTCTTCATTGGGGAAAGGCATTGCATCGGCTTCATTGGCAGCCATCCTGGAGGCGCGGGGACTTAAGGTCACCATGCTGAAGCTGGATCCGTACATCAACGTCGATCCGGGCACGATGAGCCCGTTCCAGCACGGTGAAGTGTTCGTCACCCACGACGGCGCCGAGACCGACCTGGACCTGGGCCACTACGAGCGGTTCATCCGCACGACCATGACCCAGAACAACAACTTCACCACCGGCCGTGTCTACGAACACGTGCTGCGCAAAGAGCGCCGTGGTGACTACCTGGGTGCGACCATCCAGGTGATCCCGCACATCACTGACGAAATCAAGCGCCGCATCATCAAAGGTGCCGGTGACGCTGACGTGGCGATGGTTGAAATCGGTGGCACCGTCGGTGACATCGAGTCGCAACCGTTCCTCGAAGCCATCCGTCAACTGCGTTTCGAAGTCGGCGCCAAGCGCGCGATGCTGATGCACCTGACGCTGGTGCCGTACATCGCCACCGCTGGCGAAACCAAGACCAAACCAACTCAGCACTCGGTAAAAGAGCTGCGTTCGATCGGTCTGCAGCCGGACGTGCTGGTGTGCCGTTCCGATCACCCGATCGACATCTCGTCGCGTCGCAAGATTGCCCAGTTCACCAACGTTGAAGAGCGTGCGGTCATTGCGCTGGAAGACGCCGACACCATCTACAAGATCCCGGGCATCCTGCACTCGCAGGGTCTGGACGATTTCGTCGTTGAGCGTTTCGGTCTGCAATGCGGTAGCGCTGATCTGTCCGAGTGGGAAGCGGTGGTTGATGCCAAGCTGAACCCGGAACACGAAGTGACCATCGCCATGGTCGGCAAGTACATGGAGCTGCTGGACGCCTACAAATCGCTGATCGAAGCGATGAGTCATGCCGGCATCAGCAACCGCACCAAGGTCAACCTGCGCTACATCGACTCCGAAGACATCGAAAACCAGGGCACTGCGCTGCTCGAAGGTGTCGACGCGATCCTCGTACCGGGCGGCTTCGGTCTGCGTGGCGTGGAAGGCAAGATCACTGCCGTTCAGTACGCTCGCGAAAACAAGGTTCCATACCTGGGTATCTGCCTCGGTATGCAAGTGGCGGTCATCGAGTTCGCCCGTAACGTGATGGGCTGGAAAGACGCCAACTCCACCGAGTTCGATCGCGCCAGCGGTCATCCGGTTGTCGGTCTGATCACCGAGTGGGAAGACGCGACCGGTGCCGTTGAAGTGCGTACCGAATCGTCTGATCTGGGCGGCACCATGCGTCTCGGCGCTCAGGACTGCCTGCTCGAAGCCGGCTCCAAGGTGCACGACTGCTACGGCAAGGATGTGATCGTCGAGCGTCACCGTCACCGTTACGAAGTGAACAACAACCTGCTGCCACAACTGATCGAAGCCGGCCTGAAAATCTCCGGTCGCTCCGCTGACGCGGCGCTGGTTGAAGTGGTTGAAGCGGCCGATCACCCTTGGTTCGTGGCTTGCCAGTTCCACCCTGAGTTCACCTCGACACCACGCGATGGCCATCCGCTGTTCAGCGGTTTTGTCAAAGCAGCGTTGGCTCAACACCAGAAGAAGGCTTAATCCCGATGGCACAGAAGATCATCCGCGTCGGCGACATCGAAATTGCCAACGACAAACCCATGGTGCTGTTCGGCGGCATGAACGTGCTGGAAAGCCGTGACATGGCCATGCAGGTTTGCGAAGAGTACGTGAAAGTCACCGAGAAACTCGGTATCCCTTACGTGTTCAAGGCCAGTTTCGACAAGGCCAACCGTTCTTCTGTGACCTCCTATCGCGGTCCTGGCCTGGAAGAGGGCATGCGCATCTTCCAGGACATCAAACAAGCCTTTGGCGTACCGATCATCACCGACGTCCACGAGCCTGAACAGGCCGCGGTCGTCGCTGAGGTCTGCGACATCATCCAGCTACCGGCCTTCCTGTCGCGCCAGACCGATCTGGTCGTCGCGATGGCCAAGACCAATGCTGTGATCAACATCAAGAAAGCCCAGTTCCTCGCGCCTCAGGAAATGAAACACATCCTGAACAAGTGCGTGGAAGCGGGTAACGATCAATTGATCCTCTGCGAGCGTGGTTCGAGCTTCGGCTACAACAACCTCGTGGTCGACATGCTCGGCTTCGGCATCATGAAGCAGTTCGAGTACCCGGTATTCTTCGACGTGACCCACGCGCTGCAAATGCCGGGTGGTCGTGCCGACTCCGCCGGCGGTCGCCGTGCACAGGTTCTGGATCTGGCCAAGGCGGGCATGAGCCAGTCGCTGGCGGGTCTGTTCCTCGAAGCGCATCCGGATCCGGACAACGCCAAATGCGACGGCCCTTGCGCCTTGCGTCTGGACAAACTGGAGCCATTCCTGGCCCAGCTCAAAGCTTTGGACGAACTGGTGAAGAGTTTTCCGACGGTAGAAACCGCGTAAGCCTCAATTCTCCGGTAAAGTACCGCACGATTTGTCGCTCATGCCCTCGGGCATGAGCGTTATCGTCTGCAAGTCTGCCCGCTGCACACCCCTTGCCGACGGTAAAAAGATTTCCTCTAGCTGCGTCGTTTTCGTCAACTTTGGAGTGTTTACAACAATGGCAAAAATCGTCGACATCAAAGGTCGTGAAGTTCTCGACTCCCGTGGCAATCCCACCGTGGAAGCGGACGTGCTTCTCGACAACGGCATCATCGGCAGCGCTTGCGCGCCGTCCGGTGCATCCACTGGCTCGCGTGAAGCGCTCGAGCTGCGTGATGGCGACAAGAGCCGTTACCTGGGCAAGGGCGTGCTCAAAGCGGTAGCCAACATCAACGGTCCGATCCGCGATCTGCTGCTGGGCACCGACCCAAGCGACCAGAAAGCCCTGGATCACGCGATGATCAAGCTCGACGGTACCGAAAACAAGGCAACTCTGGGCGCCAACGCCATCCTCGCTGTGTCTCTGGCTGCGGCCAAGGCTGCTGCGCAGGACCAGGACCTGCCGCTGTACGCACACATCGCCAACCTCAACGGCACCCCGGGTGTTTACTCGATGCCGGTACCGATGATGAACATCATCAACGGTGGCGAGCACGCCGATAACAACGTCGACATCCAGGAATTCATGGTGCAGCCGGTTGGCGCCAAGTCGTTCTCGGAAGGTCTGCGCATGGGCACCGAGATTTTCCATCACTTGAAAGCTGTGCTGAAGGCTCGTGGCCTGAGCACTGCCGTTGGCGACGAAGGCGGTTTCGCACCGAACCTGGCGTCCAACGAAGACGCGCTGAAAGTAATCTCCGAAGCTGTGGCCAATGCCGGTTACAAACTGGGCACCGACGTGACTCTGGCCCTGGACTGCGCGGCCAGCGAATTCTACGAAGACGGCAAGTACAACCTGTCCGGCGAAGGCCAGGTGTTCACCGCTGAAGGTTTCGCTGACTACCTGAAAGGCCTGACTGAACGTTACCCGATCATCTCGATCGAAGACGGTCTGGACGAGTCTGACTGGGCTGGCTGGAAAATCCTCACCGACAAGATCGGCGAGAAGGTTCAATTGGTGGGCGACGACCTGTTCGTGACCAACACCAAGATCCTGAAAGAGGGCATCGATAAAAACATCGCCAACTCGATCCTGATCAAGTTCAACCAGATCGGCACCCTGACCGAAACCCTGGAAGCCATCCAGATGGCCAAGGCAGCCGGTTACACCGCAGTGATCTCGCACCGTTCGGGCGAAACCGAAGATTCGACCATTGCCGACCTGGCTGTGGGTACTTCGGCTGGCCAGATCAAGACCGGTTCGCTGTGCCGTTCCGACCGCGTTTCCAAGTACAACCAACTGCTGCGTATCGAAGAGCAGTTGAATGGCAAGGCCAAGTACAACGGTCGCAGCGAGTTTCGCGGCTAAGTACAAATCGATGGAAGGACACCGGATTGTGTCGAAAAAGTCGTGACAGCGATGGATTTGCCACTAATCTGATGCCTTAACAGCACAAGCCTGGGTCTTCCAGGCTTCGTGCTATCAGATGCTTCAAAGTTTTGGCGTGGCTGTCTTTTTTCACTGGATACCTGATATTCGATGCGCAGTCCTTACTGGTTGTTTCTCGTTTTGCTCTTGCTACTGGCCGGTCTGCAATACCGCCTGTGGGTGGGCAATGGCAGTCTGGCGCAAGTTGCCGAGCTGAATCAGCAGATTGCTGATCAACATGCCGAGAACGAAGGTTTGCTGGAGCGTAATCGCGTGATGGACGCTGAAGTCAGTGAGTTGAAAAAGGGCATGGAGACCGTTGAAGAGCGGGCTCGTCACGAACTGGGCATGGTCAAGGACGGCGAAACCCTTTACCAGTTGGCCCAATGATCAATTCCCTGCCGGCCTTCTGGGCCGTGATTCCTGCCGCGGGCGTCGGTGCCCGAATGGCCGCGGACCGTCCCAAGCAATATCTGCAATTGGGCGGGCGCACAATTCTCGAACACAGCCTCGGCTGTTTCCTCGATCACCCAAGCCTTAAAGGACTGGTGGTCAGTCTTGCGGTTGATGATCCTTACTGGCCGAACCTGGCGTGCGTCAGCGATCCGCGCATTCAGCGGGTTGAAGGCGGGGCCGAGCGTTCTGGTTCGGTGCTCAATGCCCTGCTGCACTTGCATGCGCAGGGTGCCGATGATGAAGATTGGGTGCTGGTGCACGATGCGGCACGACCGAATCTGAGTCGCGAAGATCTCGACAAGTTACTCGATGAACTGGCGGATGATCCGGTCGGCGGTTTGCTCGCCGTCCCTGCGCGCGACACGTTGAAGCGCGTCGACAAGCACGGTCGGGTGTTGGAAACCGTCGATCGCAGCGTGATCTGGCAGGCGTATACGCCGCAGATGTTTCGCCTCGGCGCGTTGCATCGGGCGTTGGCGGACAGTCTGGTGGCGGATGCGCTGATTACTGATGAAGCTTCGGCGATGGAGTGGGCCGGTCTCAAGCCGCGACTGATTGAAGGGCGGGCGGATAACCTCAAGGTGACCCGGCCTGAAGATCTCGAATGGTTGCGTCAGCGTTGGGCTAACCGCCGCTAAAAGATCAAAAGATCGCAGCCTTCGGCAGCTCCTACATGGGTTCGCATGCCTTTGTAGGAGCTGCCGAAGGCTGCGATCTTTTGCTTTTCAACCTCGATATTCCGGCCGCTCAGCCAATCCCTCCTTCAAAAAATCCACCAACTTGCGCACCTTCGGCGACAAATGCCGCTGCTGCGGATACAGCGCCCACACCGCCGTGTTCGGTGGCTGGTGCGCCTCCAGCAAGGAAATCAACGCGCCACTGTGCAGATGTTCCAGCACGTAATAGTCCGGCAACTGACACAGCCCAACCCCCTGCAACGCCGCATCCAGCACTGCTTGCCCACTGTTGCAGCGCCAGTTGCCCTGCACCCGTTGGGAAAACTCCCGGCCGTTTTGCTCAAGCTGCCAGATGTCCGAGCTGCCGATCAGGCAATTATGTCGGCTCAATTCCGACAGGCTGTGTGGGCGGCCGTACCGCTCAACGTAGGACGGTGAAGCGCAGAGAAACATTCGCCGTGGCGCCAGGCGTGTCGCGACCAGCCGCGAGTCCTGCAAGCGACCGAGACGAATCGCCAGGTCCAATCCTTCATGCACCAGGTCGAGTTGGCGATTGCTCAGTTCGATATCGATGCGCAGCTGCGGATAAAGCCCCATGAACCGCGTTACCAGCGGCACGATAAAGCGTTCGCCGTAAGCCACGGCACAGGTCATGCGCAGCATGCCTTTCGGCTCACTGGTCAGGTCGCCCACCGCACGCAGGGCTTCTTCGCGACCATCCTGCAAGCGTTGGCAATGTTGCAGAAAGGTCTGCCCGGCCTCGGTCAGTGTCACGCGCCGGGTACTGCGATAGAGCAGGCGCGTCTGCAAACGCTCTTCGAGTCGGACGATTTGGCGACTGATGTGCGAGGACGAAACCCCAAGACGTTCGGCAGCGGCGGTGAACTGGCTGCATTCGGCGACGGCGACGAACTCGTCGATGCCTTCCCAGCGGTTTTCGGACATGGGGATTATCCCTGTATGGCAATAATGTTTTGCTTTTGTCCGGATTATTCATCGTAAAGCCATGTATTACACTCCTCGTCTGGTTTTTTATTCATTGGATTCACTGGAGAGTCAGCATGATCAAGTCGCGCGCCGCCGTTGCCTTCGAGGCCAAGAAGCCGCTGGAAATCGTAGAAGTCGATGTCGCCATGCCCAAGGCCGGCGAAGTGTTGCTGCGCGTGGTGGCTTCCGGGGTTTGCCACACTGACGCCTACACCCTGTCCGGTGCTGATCCGGAAGGCATCTTTCCGTCGATCCTTGGCCACGAAGGTGGCGCGATCGTTGAAGCCATCGGCGAGGGCGTAACCTCGGTTGCGGTGGGCGATCACGTGATTCCGCTGTACACCCCGGAATGCGGCCAGTGCAAATTCTGTAAGTCGGGCAAGACCAACCTGTGTCAGGCAATTCGCGCCACTCAGGGTAAAGGTTTGATGCCGGACGGCACTTCGCGCTTTTCCTACAAGGGCGAAACGATTTTCCACTACATGGGCACTTCGACGTTCTCGGAATACACCGTGTTGCCGGAAATATCCGTGGCCAAGATCTCCAAGGACGCGCCACTGGAAAAGGTTTGCCTGCTGGGCTGCGGCGTCACCACCGGTATCGGCGCAGTGCTCAACACCGCCAAGGTCAAACCGGGTGACACCGTGGCCATCTTCGGTCTCGGCGGCATCGGTCTGTCAGCGGTGATCGGCGCGGTGAAAGCCAAGGCTGCCCGCATCATTGCCATCGACATCAATCCGGCCAAGTTCGAAATCGCCAAGCAACTCGGTGCAACCGACTGCGTAAACCCGAAAGACTTCGATCGTCCGATCCAGGAAGTGATCGTCGACATGACCGATGGCGGCGTCGACTTCTCCTTCGAATGCATCGGCAACGTGCAACTGATGCGCGCCGCCCTTGAGTGCTGCCACAAAGGTTGGGGTGAGTCGGTGATCATCGGTGTGGCCGGTGCCGGCCAGGAAATCGCGACCCGTCCGTTCCAGTTGGTGACCGGTCGCGTCTGGCGCGGTTCGGCGTTCGGCGGCGTGCGCGGTCGTACCGAGTTGCCAAGCTACGTCGACATGGCCCAGAGCGGCGAAATCCCGCTGGATACGTTCATCACCCACACCATGGGCCTGGAAGACATCAACAAAGCGTTCGATCTGATGCACGAAGGCAAGAGCATTCGTACCGTCATTCATTTCTGATCAATCGTGGCGACATGGCTACAAGTCTTGAAGGCTTGTGGTCGTGATCACGTAGGAGTCTTCATATGAATCTGGAAAACATCTCCTGTCAGAAGAGTTTCGGCGGTTGGCACAAGCGCTATCGCCATCGCTCTGACGTGCTCGGTTGCGACATGGTGTTCGCCGTCTACCTGCCACCGCAGGCTGAGCAGGGCGGCAAGCTGCCAGTGCTGTATTGGTTGTCAGGCCTGACCTGCACCGATGAGAACTTCATGCAGAAGGCCGGCGCGATGCGCATGGCTGCCGAACTGGGTTTGATCATTGTTGCGCCGGACACCAGCCCGCGCGGCCGCGATGTCCCGGGTGATCCGGACAACGCTTGGGATTTCGGCCTTGGCGCCGGGTTCTATCTGAATGCCACCCAGGAACCTTGGTCGCGCCACTATCGGATGCATGACTATGTCGTGCAGGAATTGCCTTCACTGGTTGAAGCGCATTTCCCCGCTTCGGACAAACGCAGCATCAGCGGCCACTCCATGGGCGGTCACGGTGCGTTGGTCTGCGCATTGCGAAACCCGGGTCGCTATCAATCGGTGTCGGCGTTCTCGCCGATCAACAACCCGATGGATTGCCCATGGGGGCAAAAGGCGTTCTCCCGTTACCTGGGCGAAGATCGTTCGAAGTGGAAAGAGTGGGATGCCTGTGCGCTGATCGCCGAGGCCCACGAAAAACTGCCGCTGCTGGTCGATCAGGGTGATCGCGACGACTTCCTCGCCACTCAGCTCAAACCCGAAGCCTTGCAACAAGCAGCAAAACAAGCGGGCCATCCGCTGACATTGCGCCTGCAACCGGGCTACGACCACAGCTATTTCTTCATCTCAAGCTTTATAGACGACCACTTGCAGCATCACGCACGCGCCCTGCGCGGTTAATGCAGGTAGAATCACGCCCTGACAAAAATCGGGGCGTTTTTTTTATGCGTATTGGCCACGGCTATGATGTGCACCGTTTCGCTGAAGGCGATTTCATTACTCTGGGCGGCGTGCGTATCGCACACAGCTTCGGGCTGCTCGCTCATTCCGACGGTGACGTTTTGCTGCACGCCTTGAGCGATGCCTTGCTCGGCGCTGCGGCGCTGGGTGATATCGGCAAACACTTCCCGGACACCGACTCGCAATTCAAGGGCGCCGACAGCCGTGCGCTGCTGCGTCATGTGGTCGCGCTGATCCATGCCAAGGGCTGGAAAGTCGGCAACGTCGACAACACCATCGTTGCCCAGGCGCCGAAAATGGCCCCGCATATCGAATCGATGCGCGCGCTGATCGCGGCGGATCTTCAAGTTGAGTTGGATCAAGTGAACGTGAAAGCTACCACCACCGAAAAGCTTGGCTTTGTCGGTCGCGAAGAAGGCATCGCCGTGCACTCCGTTGCCTTGTTGCTGCGCGCATGAATGAACTGCAATTGCTCGGCCCGCGTGCCTATGGCGAAGCTCTCGGCAGCGCGATACTAAAAGCCATCGCTGAAGATTTTCAGGTCGATGAAGTGCTCGACATCCCGTTCAGCGGCGACGGCGAGCACTTGTGGATCTGGGTCGAAAAACGCGGCCTCAACACTGAAGAAGCCGCACGGCGTATTGCCAAGGCTGCCGGCGTGCCGTTGCGCACCGTCAGCTATGCCGGGCTGAAGGATCGTCAGGCGCTGACCCGTCAGTGGTTCAGCGTGCAACTGCCGGGCAAGGCCGATCCGGATCTGTCAGCGGCGGAAAACGACACGCTGAAGATCCTCAAGACCACCCGGCACAAGCGTAAGCTGCAACGCGGTGCGCATTCGGCCAACGGTTTTACCTTGCGCCTGACTCAGTTCACTGGCGACAAAGACGCGATTGAACAGCGTCTGCAACTGATCGCCAAACAGGGCATTCCCAATTATTTCGGCGCCCAGCGTTTCGGCCATGACGGCGGCAACGTCGTTGATGCGCGTGCGTGGGCGGCGCGCAAGGCTTTGCCGGAGCAGCGCAATGTGCGCTCGCGCCTGCTCTCGACCGCGCGCAGTTTTCTGTTCAACAAAGTGCTGGCGGCGCGTGTTGCCGATGGTACTTGGCAAAAAGCTCAGGTCGGCGATCTGCTGGCGTTCACCGACAGCCGCAGTTTTTTCCCGGCCGGAGAAGCTGAATGCAGCGACCCGCGTCTGGCGATTCTCGATCTGCATCCGACCGGTCCACAGTGGGGCGAAGGTGACTCGCCGACCGCAGGCGTTGTCCATGAACTGGAGCAGGGGATCGCCGCCGATGAAGCAGAGCTGCGCGATTGGTTGGTTCATGCCGGCATGAGCCACGAACGTCGCATCCTGCGGCTGCCCATTGGCGGGTTGACGTGGCATTATCCCCAGCCTGACATTCTGCAACTGGAATTCGTCCTCCCGGCCGGATGCTTCGCCACCGTATTGGTGCGCGAACTCGTTGATCTGGTGCCGGTGGGGCAGACGGACAGCCCATGCGTATTCTGATTTCTAACGACGATGGGGTAACCGCACCCGGTCTTGCCGCGCTCTATGCTGCGCTGGCGGATTACACCGAGTGCGTGGTTATCGCCCCGGAGCAGGACAAAAGCGGCGCCAGCAGTTCGCTGACGCTCGACCGTCCGCTGCACCCGCAATACCTTGCCAACGGCTTTATCAGCCTCAACGGCACACCGACCGACTGCGTGCACCTGGGCCTGAACGGTCTGCTGGAACGCGAGGCGGACATGGTGGTTTCCGGCATCAACCTCGGCGCCAACCTTGGCGATGACGTGCTGTATTCCGGGACAGTGGCGGCCGCTCTTGAGGGACGTTTCCTCGAGCGTCCGTCGTTTGCTTTTTCGCTGGTCTCACGGCAGGTGGATAATCTGCCGACGGCGGCGTACTTTGCGCGCAAACTGGTTGAAGCCCATGCCGGGCTCGACCTGCCGCCGCGCACGGTGCTCAACGTGAACATTCCCAACCTGCCCATCGATCACATTCGTGGCATCCAGCTGACCCGACTCGGCCATCGCGCCCGCGCGGCCGCGCCGATGAAAGTGGTCGATCCGCGTGGCAAGGCCGGTTACTGGATCGCTGCCGCCGGCGATGCCGAGGATGGCGGCCCCGGCACCGACTTTCATGCGGTGATGCAAGGTTATGTCTCCATCACGCCGTTGCAGCTTGATCGCACCTTCAATGATGCCTTCAGAAGTCTCGATGGCTGGCTGGAGGGACTGCGCTGATGGCCCGTGAACACGAAGACAGGCTGCGCAGCGGCATCGGTATGACCTCGCAGCGTACCCGTGAACGTCTGATCCAGCGCCTGTACGAAGAGGGCGTGTCCAACGCCAAGGTGCTGGAAGTGATTCGGCGTACGCCGCGTCATCTGTTCGTCGATGAAGCGCTGGCACATCGCGCTTACGAGGACACGGCGCTGCCGATCGGCAATAACCAGACCATTTCCCAGCCTTATATGGTGGCGCGCATGAGCGAGCTGCTGTTGGAGGCGGGACCGCTGGATAAAGTGCTGGAGATCGGCACCGGTTCCGGTTACCAGACCGCGGTGTTGTCACAACTGGTGGAGCGAGTGTTCTCGGTCGAGCGGATCAAGGTGCTGCAGGACCGCGCCAAGGAGCGCCTGGTCGAACTGAACCTGCGCAATGTGGTGTTCCGCTGGGGCGATGGCTGGGAAGGCTGGCCGGCGCTGGCGCCGTATAACGGCATTATCGTCACCGCCGTGGCCACCGATGTTCCGCAAGCCTTGCTCGACCAATTGGCTCCGGGCGGGCGCATGGTGATTCCGGTGGGTTCCGGAGAAGTGCAGCAATTGTTGCTGATCGTGCGTGAGGAAAACGGCTTTTCCCGGCATGTTCTGGGGGCTGTTCGTTTCGTGCCGTTGCTCAATGGGCCGCTGGCCTGAGCATTTGTTTACGCACGCTGAATTCCTTTCGTTCGCCTGTGTCTTACTCCGGCAGCGATGGTTTAAACGCAGCAGATTGTCAGCTTGCAAACGTGTGCGCGAAGCGATTTCGCTTCATTAAAGGTAAAGCCGATCCGGCCCGTTATACTTGCGACACCTCATGCCGACATCCGGCATTTCACATTTTTCAGCCACCACAAAGGGAGCGGCGGGTGAGTCTCACAGTCATTGCGCAGCGTATGGGTAACACGAGCTTTCAGCGCCTGGTGACTGGCCTTGTCTTGAGCACCTTGCTGGTCGGTTGCTCCAGCACCAAATCGAGCAATGTGCGGGTGGTCGATCGCAATAATGCGGTGGCCCAGCGTCCTACCGTGACGACCGGACAGTATGTAGTCCGTCCCGGCGATACGATGTTTTCGATCGCGTTTCGCTACGGCTGGGACTACAAAGCCCTCGCGGCCCGGAACAATATTCCTACGCCGTACACGATCCATCCGGGTCAGACGATTCGCTTCGATGGCCGCACCGGTTCAACGCCGACGGCGGTGGTCGGCAACAGCAGTTCTTCGCCTTCTTCTTCGAGTAAAACCACGGTAATCCGGCGCCAGGCAAATGGCACGACGACCACCACAACCACCGGTTCTACTGGCGGTTCTGCGGGTGTTGCACCGTCCGTCGCCAACAAGCAAGCGCCCGCGCCACTGCCTCCGGCAGGCCCGGCCCCGACCGGCTGGGGATGGCCATCTAATGGCATTCTGATTGGAAAATTCTCTTCAAACGGTAGTTTGAATAAAGGAATTGATATCGCCGGAGATTTGGGACAGCCTGTTTTAGCTGCGTCTGATGGGACGGTGGTATACGCCGGGAGTGGCTTAAGGGGCTACGGCGAATTAGTCATCATCAAACACAGCGAAACCTACGTCAGTGCCTACGGACATAACCGCAGGCTGTTGGTTCGGGAGGGACAGCAGGTCAAGGTCGGACAGACAATTGCCGAAATGGGGTCAACGGGTACAGACCGGGTGAAACTGCATTTTGAGATTCGCCGCCAAGGTAAACCTGTGGATCCGCTGCAGTTCCTGCCAAGACGTTGATTTGTAAGCCAGCCTGTTCCGTCACGTAGAGGGGACAGGCTCCAGCGCTGCCAAGGATAAAGGCGTCGCTTGAGCTTGGGGTCGAACTCACCAAAGGACTATAACAATGGCTCTCAGTAAAGAAGTGCCGGAGTTTGACATCGACGATGAGGTTCTCCTTATGGAGACCGGCATCGATTCGGATTCGATGTCGAATGATGAAGGGGCTGCTCCACCTTCCGTTCGTTCCAAATCCAAACACTCCGCTTCACTTAAACAACATAAGTACATCGACTACACGCGTGCACTTGATGCCACGCAGTTGTATCTCAACGAAATCGGCTTTTCCCCATTGCTCTCCCCGGAGGAAGAAGTTCATTTTGCGCGCTTGTCGCAAAGTGGCGATCCGGCCGGGCGCAAGCGCATGATTGAAAGTAACCTGCGGCTGGTGGTCAAAATCGCCCGGCGTTACGTCAATCGGGGGCTGTCGCTGCTGGATCTGATCGAAGAGGGCAACCTTGGGCTGATCCGGGCGGTGGAAAAGTTCGATCCCGAGCGCGGCTTCCGCTTCTCGACCTATGCAACCTGGTGGATTCGTCAAACCATCGAGCGCGCGATCATGAATCAGACCCGGACCATCCGGTTGCCGATCCATGTGGTCAAGGAGCTCAACGTGTACCTGCGGGCTGCACGGGAGCTGACGCAAAAGCTCGACCACGAACCTTCACCCGAAGAAATCGCCAACCTGCTGGAAAAACCGGTGGGCGAGGTCAAGCGCATGCTGGGCCTGAACGAGCGGGTTTCTTCGGTCGACGTCTCGCTGGGTCCGGATTCGGATAAAACCCTGCTGGACACCCTTACCGATGATCGTCCGACCGATCCGTGCGAACTGTTGCAGGATGACGACCTGTCGCAAAGCATCGATCAATGGCTGTCGGAGCTGACCGACAAGCAGCGCGAGGTGGTTGTACGTCGCTTCGGCCTGCGCGGTCACGAGAGCAGCACGCTGGAAGACGTAGGCCTGGAGATCGGCCTGACCCGGGAACGGGTGCGGCAGATTCAGGTAGAAGGCCTCAAGCGCCTTCGTGAAATTCTTGAGAAGAATGGCCTGTCGAGCGAGTCGCTGTTCCAGTAAGCGCCTCACACGCCCGCCCGCAAAAAGCCCCGACTGGTTCGGGGCTTTTTGCGGGCATGGATTTGTTGGTTATCTCACGCCACCCGGTTCATTGCCGGACGTACGGTTGGCAATTCCATCGTTTGTAGTCTCTCGGTGTAAGCCTTGGCTTACTCTTTCGTAAGTGTTCACTATTTTTACAGTACGGTAGACGTCGATCGCTTTCGGCAGAGCCATTTAACTTGTTGATTTATATATTTATTTTTTAATGTGAAGTGCTTATTACAGCGCTTCTACGGTCTCAGGGCCGATTGCTCTCGCCGGGGAATTCTCTAGTATCTGGGTTGTGTCGACGGACAGACACGCCCTTCAAGGATGAGGGGAACGGACATCGCAGGACGCGATTCATCAGGACGATGAAAAGGAATACAGGGAATAGGGAAAAAATGTGGGCGGGTCATACCGCCCCTTTTTTTTGCCCGCAGAAAAGCAGAACACAGAAAAGCAAAAAGGCCCGCGAGGGGCCTTTTCATTCGAGCGCGGGGCAGATCAGCGTTCGAGGTCTTTGATCTTGCCTTTGACGCCGTCCCACTCTTCGGCATCCGGCAGCGATTCTTTCTTCTCGGTGATGTTCGGCCAGATTTCAGCCAGCTCAACGTTGAGTTGAATGAACTCCTGCATCTCTTCCGGAACTTCGTCCTCGGAGAAGATGGCTACGGCCGGGCATTCCGGTTCGCACAGGGCGCAGTCGATGCACTCATCCGGGTGAATCACCAGGAAGTTCGGGCCTTCGTAAAAGCAGTCCACCGGACAGACTTCTACGCAGTCGGTGTACTTGCACTTGATGCAGTTGTCGGTGACGACGAAGGTCATTTCTAATTTTCTCCTCAGGCGGCGGCAGCGTTGCCCCTTCACGGTTGGGGTCGCCAGGTTCGGGAGCGATACCTGCTGGCCAGGCTATTAGCCAGCAGCATCCCAAACCGCGCGAGATTCTAACAGCTTGAAGCCGTTTGCGTTATATCCGCTTCTTCAGTGCTTATATCCGGTTCTTCAATGCATAGAGCATTTCGAGCGCACGACGCGGGGTCAGGTCATCCAGATCCAGTTTAGCCAGCTCATCGAGTACCGGATGCGGCAGGCTGGCGAACATGTCGCTTTGCTGTGGCGTCGCCGGTTTGCCCTTGGCCGCAGGTTTCGGCGCTTCATGCGGCAACGCGGTTTCTTCCAGTCGGCTCAAGTGCTCGCGGGCACGCACGATCACTTCACTCGGCACGCCGGCCAACTGCGCCACTGCCAAGCCATAACTCTGGCTGGCAGGGCCGGGCAGCACGTGGTGCAGGAACACGATGCGTTCGTTGTGCTCGGTGGCGTTGAGGTGGACGTTGGCCACCAATGGCTCGGCTTCCGGCAACACGGTCAGTTCGAAGTAGTGTGTAGCGAACAGTGTGTAGGCGCGCAAATGAGCCAGGCGCTCCGCCGCAGCCCACGCCAGCGACAGACCGTCGAAGGTGCTGGTGCCGCGACCGACTTCGTCCATCAGTACCAGGCTGCGCTCGGTGGCGTTGTGCAGGATGTTGGCGGTCTCGCTCATTTCAACCATGAAGGTCGAACGGCCGCCCGCGAGGTCATCGCTGGAACCGATGCGGGTGAAAATGCGATCGACCAGCGACAGTTCGCAACTGGCGGCCGGCACGAAGCTGCCGATATGCGCCAGCAGCACGATCAGTGCGGTTTGGCGCATGTAGGTGGATTTACCGCCCATGTTCGGGCCGGTGATCACCAGCATGCGCGTGTTGTCATCCAGACTGAGGTCGTTGGCCACGAACGGCGTGGTCAGCACCTGCTCGACCACCGGGTGACGACCCTGGGAGATGCGCATGCAAGGCTCGGTGACGAAGCGCGGGCAGTTCAGGTCGAGGTTCAGCGCACGCTCGGCGAGGTTGCTCAACACGTCCAGTTCAGCCAGTGCGCTGGCGGTGTCCTGTAGCGGTGGCAACTGGCTGATCAGATCTTCCAGCAGCGCTTCGTAAAGCATCTTCTCGCGCGCCAAGGCACGGCTCTTGGCAGAGAGGGCCTTGTCTTCGAACTCTTTCAGCTCAGGCGTGATGAAGCGTTCGGCGCCTTTCAGCGTCTGCCGACGAATGTAATCCGCTGGCGCCGATTCGGCCTGCTTGCTCGGCAGTTCGATGAAGTAGCCGTGAATGCGGTTATAGCCAACTTTCAGGTGGCTCAGGCCTGTGCGGGCTTTCTCGCGGGCTTCCAGATCGATGAGGAACTGACCGGCGTTTTCGCTCAGCGACTGCAGTTCATCGAGTTCGCTGTCGTAACCGGTTTTCAGCACGCCGCCGTCACGGATGACCGCAGGCGGGTTGTCGATAATGGCTTTTTCCAGCAACGCTGCCAGTTCCGGGTAAGTGCTGGTGGTGGTCGCCAGACCTTGCAGGTGCGGCGCTTCCAGGTCGGTCATGGCCACTTGCAGTTCAGGCAGTGCGCCAAGGGCGTCGCGCAGCCGTGCGAGATCACGAGGACGCGCGTTGCGCAGGCCGATCCGCGCGAGAATTCGCTCGATGTCGCCGATTTCCTTGAGCTGCGGTTGCAGCTTTTCGAAACGATAGCGATCGAGCAGGCAAGTGATCGAGCTCTGGCGTGCCAGCAGCACGGTCAGATCGCGCAGCGGACGGTTCAGCCAACGGGTCAGCAGGCGGCTGCCCATGGCGGTCTGGCAGCGATCGACGACCGATTGCAGGGTGTTATCGCGGCCACCGGCCAGATTGGTGTCGAGTTCGAGGTTACGACGGCTTGCACCGTCCAGCACCACGGTGTCATCCAGACGTTCGTGGCGCAGGCTGCGCAGGTGAGGCAGGGCGGTGCGCTGGGTTTCCTTGGCGTAGGCCAGCAGGCAACCGGCAGCGCCGATGGCCAGGCTCAGGTTCTCGCAGCCGAAGCCTTTCAGGTCCTGAGTAGAAAACTGTTGGCAAAGACTTTTCAGTGCTGAATCACGCTCGAAATCCCACGGCGCACGACGGCTGACGCCACGGCGTTTTTCCGCTGGCAGGTCCCTTGGCCAGTCATCCGGGATCAGCAACTCCACCGGATTGATCCGCTCCAGTTCCGCGAGCAGGTTCTCCCAGCCTTTGATTTCCGACACGCTGAAACTGCCGCTGGTGATGTCCAGCACGGCCAGACCGAACAGACGCTCATCCCCCAGCAGCGCAGCGATCAGGTTGTCGCGGCGCTCGTCGAGCAGCGCCTCATCACTGACCGTACCCGGTGTGAGGATCCGCACCACCTGACGCTCCACCGGGCCTTTGCTGGTCGCCGGGTCGCCGACTTGCTCGCAAATCACCACGGACTCGCCAAGCTTGACCAGTTTCGCTAGATAGCCTTCCGCTGCGTGGTAAGGAATGCCACACATCGGAATCGCCTGCCCCGCCGACTGCCCGCGGGCGGTCAGGGTAATGTCGAGCAACTTGGCCGCCTTCTTCGCGTCTTCGTAGAAGATCTCGTAGAAGTCGCCCATGCGGTAGAACATCAGCTGGTCCGGGTGCTGATTCTTCAGGCGCCAGTACTGCTGCATCATCGGAGTGTGGGAGGAAAGGTCTGAAATAGCTTTATTCATCAGGGGTTTAGCTTTACCGGAAAAAGTGACGAGGCCAAAACGGGGTCGTTCGCATCTTCAAAATGGCGAGTGTTTGCCAGCGATGCGGCCCGTGAGTTGATTCAGTGGGGCCGAGTATGAAGTTTTTTTGAAGTGGATGCAGCAACGCACCGCCGCTTGGGTTGGCATTGTGTCCTATAGTGCCGAAAAGCTATCGAATGATCGGAATTCGAGGATTGCAGATCAGTTGAGGACGCAGCTTGGAACAGTCAGAGGGCATCGGCTCAGGGATATCAGCGAGCAACTGTTACTACGATGCGGAAAAAATGACCCTCAGCCGGGCGCGGCAGTCAGCGGTGCTAGGCAGCAATGAAAGTGACCTGCTGCTGGCCCTGATAGCCGGCGTGACCGATAAGGAGCAGCTTATCTCCCGAGTCTGGGGGGAGCGCGGCCTGGTGATTTCCGACAGCAGTTATTACAAGACGCTGCACATGCTCCGCGCGCATTTCGCTGACGTCGGGTTACCGCGGGACAGTCTTAAGACCTTGCCACGCCGTGGCGTGGTGCTGTTGTGTGAAATCCGCTTGGTCAGCACGCAGACTCAAGCCTCTGAGTCGCCACCTGCGGTGGTAAACGATGCTGAACCATTCATCGTCGACGCTCCCATGGTGAAAAAGCCATTCAGTCGTTACTGGCGCTTCCTTTTGCCAGCAATCCTGGTGCCTGCGATTGCTCTTCCGGTCTTTTACACTTACCTGGTGTTTAAAAAGCCAGCCGATCTGGAAGAGTGGAAACTCATCTGGCAAGAGGGTGAAGCGAAGTTGTATGTAGAAGAAAGTGAAAGAATGTCCAAAGAGGATATTGTCAAGGCGCTCAGCGAGTTCGAACCACCGATTGTATTGTCCGATATCAACTACTATGTGCGAAAGCCACTCTCCCAATTGCTGGTCAAATGCATCAAGCCGGAAAGTAAGGGGGAGGCCATATGTGTGAACTACCAACTCGTTGGAAAAAAATAATCGCAGTGATTGCCGCTTTGTCGGTATTCGTCTTCGGTGCTCTGGTTATAAAACATTTTTATTTGATCAGTCGCGATATTCCGCGCGCACCTTGTTTTGCATCCATAGATTTTGTCCATACGAATGATCACAAAGTTCGTTGGCATGGCGTTGGTGATATGACGATCGACTCAGAGGAAGGCGCTCTTTATGTGTACTACGCTGTCAAAACCCCTGAGGGCAAAGTCTATACTTATGATCGCAAGTTTGAAATTGCACTCACCCATCTGGATACTTCCAGGTTTCTGTTCAGGACGCGTTCGATTGTAAAGTTTGATGCGGACACCGCCGGCGATGAACTTCCGTTTATGGAAAGAGGTTTTCAAGGCGGTATGGTGACGTTCAATTACTTCTCCGATACCGAGTACTACTACAACATCAATAACTTGATCAATGGCGTATGCCACGTCCCTCGCTAGCGAAAACCCCCGGGGTGCAAGGCCTCTGGGCGATTAAGTAAGACTGAGTAAGAGGCCTGTAAGGCCTTGACGGCCCCGGGTCGTTAATATGATTCGAGTCAAGCCAACAGCCCCTGCGACTACCCGAGAGTCAGCGCACTGCGGCTGTTTGGTTGCCTTGAATAATATGGCGATGTTTAAGCTGTTGAGGAACGTATAGATGCTCTGGTTTTGCGTGCGCAGTGCTCATGGGGCCAAGTCTCCCGTCTGGAAGCGATCAATTGCAATAAACAGGGAAGGTATCGTGTTTGTGCCGGCGGTTATGGGTGGAAAAGAAAAGGACGTCAGTATTTCCACGTTGTCTGATCGTACTCCGGTGTTGCTGTGCTTCGATCATGTTTACGTACCGGTGGCGTGGATGGTTGAACACTTCCCAATGTGTAGAACTCGCTGTTGCGAAATGATGAAGGCAGCACTTTTTGCTATACGGGAAACGTTAGTTAGTCGCGAGGCATGGTCTCGGGTGAGCTACTTTCATGGGCGCGCTGGAGAGAAAAACTATCTGGGGTTTGTCTGATGAGATCAAGTCTGTTGTGGAATCTGTCCTTGCTGATTGGCAGCGTTTTGATCATCGATAGTTCAAGGGCTGACTCGCGGGAAAGTTGCGCGCAGCGCCGCGCTGAACTTGTGTTGCAAATTGAGCGCGCTGACAAGGCGGACAATATATATCGCAAGTCCGGTCTGGAGCGGGCGCTGGCCAATGTCGAGCGTTATTGCCAAGAACCCTCCGCGCAAGATGACCGTTCTAGCTCCATCCAGAAGGCCGAAGCCGAAGTGCGACGCAGACAGAACTATCTGGAGGCCGCGCGTCAGTACGGCGATGTGAAAGTCATCAAGAATCAGGAAGCGAGGCTCGAACGAGCTCAGACAAAACTGCAAAAGCTCATGGATGAGTAAAGGGTCAACCACGGCCAACACACCGCAGCAGGTTTTCTTTTTTCAACTCTGCAATTCAACAAGCTCATCAGTGACACCGAGGAATCGAATATGAAAAACATCCTTATCTTTGCTTCAGTCTTTACTTCTGCTGTGCTGATCTCTGGCTGCACCGCGACCGACTGGGTGCATGCTGCCGGTGGAATCATGGGCGCCAAGGACGATTACGACAGGAAAGCCAGAACCGATCGACTAAAAAAAGCCAATGCTGCTGCGCGTCGCGTCAAAGGCTGACCACAAGTTGGAACCGGGCCGTTATCCAATACAAAATGATGGCTCGGCAATATCATTTTGCGGCTGAATTCATATTTATGCGTTAATTATGCAAATCAGCATTTGTCTTAACCAATAACTTCAAGCACTATGCGCGTTATGCAAAAACGCAACGTAGCCTCCGTCTTAAGAGCACTGCTCGACCAGCACGGGATCTCCCCCACGGAGCTCCACCGTCGCACCGGCGTGCCTCAATCCACTCTCTCGCGGATTCTCAGCGGGAAGATCGTCGATCCCTCGGATAAACATATCTCGAAGATCGCCGAGTACTTCGCCGTGAGCACCGATCAGTTGCGCGGGCGCGCGGATGTCGCGCCGTCGGCCGGTGCCGCGCGTGATGATGTACACGCGGAACTCAAGGACATAATGCTGTGGGACGACGATACGCCGGTCGATGATGACGAAGTATCGGTGCCGTTCCTTCGCGAGGTTGAATTGGCTGCTGGATCAGGAAGATTCGTCATCGAAGAGAGCGAGCGCTCTAGCCTGCGCTTCGGCAAGCGCAGCCTGCGCCATAACGGTGTGCAGTTCGACCAGGCCAAATGTGTGACGGTACGCGGCAACAGCATGTTGCCGGTCTTGCGTGATGGCGCCACCGTCGGCGTCAACGCCGGCAAGTGCGGCATCGGCGACATCATCGATGGCGACCTGTACGCGATCAATCACAATGGCCAATTGCGCGTGAAGCAGCTTTATCGCTTGCCTACCGGCATTCGTCTGCGCAGCTTCAATCGCGATGAGCATCCAGACGAGGACTACAGCTTCCAGGAAATCCAGGAAGAGCAGATTGTCATCCTCGGTCACGTCTTCTGGTGGGGCATGTACGCCCGCTAACCAGACCTCTTCCAGATAAACCCGCCTTCGTTGGCGGGTTTTTTTTCGCCTGGATAAAACCACCAAACCCTTTCGCTGCGGGGCTTTCATGCGTTTGCGCATTTCTAATGCATAAATAAATGCATTTGCGCATTGACTGGATATGCATACATGCATATTCTTGCCACCAAGCCGCTCGACAAAGCGGCTGGCAAGAAAGCTCTTTAGTTCCACAAGAACAGGCAGCGATGAACCGGCCTCAACGGTTCAGAGGGTTGGCAACTGACCCGGGTGTGCAGCGTAAAGCACCAGAAGCAGTTATCCGGCGGGCAGGGACCGCGGTCGGAAAAACAATTTGAATGGACTAGTACCGCGCCAGTAGCGCCGAACAGTCAGCTTCCTTCTCGAACACAGGATTTGAAGGAAGGCGAAGGAGCGCATTACTGAAAAGCCCGGGGTGCAAGCGCCGGGCTTTTTGGAATGCCTGCCTGATCAAACACGACATGCATTGAAAAACACACATCGAGGAATACACATGAATCTTTATGCACTGGTCGAATACAACAGAGTGGTCCAACTGAAAGAGAGCGAAATCGCTCCTGAAGCACCGGCTTCGCCAGCCTCCGTCTGGGTTGATGTCACCGGCTCGGATGTTCGAGTGGGGTGGGGAGCCACATTCAACGGAATCTGGACCTTTTCTCCACCGACCGAGGAAGACCTGCGAAATGAAGCCGAACAGCAGAAATGGCAATTGCTGAATGCTGCCGCCAACTGGCTGTTGATGAACTCGTTGCAGTTCAAGGTTGACCTGGCCATGGCCACGGCAGAAGAGCAGGCCCGGCTGCTGGCTCACAAACAGTACTGCATCGCTCTCAGCGACATCGATAAACAGTCGGGGTATCCGGCAAACATCATGTGGCCGGTCGCTCCTTACTGACGCATCAAGTCTGCTGTGAAAGCAGACCCATCGTGCCTGGTTCCTTGAGCCAGAAGACCACAACCAAATCCGAAATTTATCAGGGATGAAAAACAAACCATGTTGAACAATAAAATCGCTGCGCTTTTCACGACTTTTGTACTGCTCGGCACAGGTACCCACGCACTGGCTGCCAATCTGTTGGTGAACGGCAGTTTCGAGCAATCAACCTGCGGCGCAGGCTGCATTTTGGACACTCCCGCAAAAGCCAACGCCATCACAGGCTGGACGACATTTCTGTCTGGTGCCGAATATTTCAATATGCCTAATGCGATTGGCGGCTCTGTTGCAGCAGATGGCGTGATGATCGTTGACTTGGCCAACTACGTGTACGGCAACGGCGGTGGAATACAGCAGAACTTTGCAACGACCGTGGGCGCCAAATACCGAGTGACCTTCAGTGCGGGCAATTCGCGTTTTGCCAGCCGCTCGGGCGACGGTGTCATCCAGATGAAAGTGGCAGGACAAACCGCAACCTTCAACACGCCGACCGCCAAAGGCGTTGCAGTTGAATGGGCCACTCTGACCTACGATTTCACCGCAACCACGCCGCAGACAACGCTGGCGTTTTCCAACGAGCAGAACCCGTACGCCAACTTTGCCTTTATCGATGACGTCATTGTCGAGCGTTTGTAACGCCTGTAGACGGGGAGCGCTGGTTTTACTCAAACGTGAGAGATGACCTCAACGCATCGGGTCTGCTCACAATTTCTTGTTTCCTCAACGCTACCCCGGAGGCGTGACATGACAAACGAGCAACAAGCCCTGGCCGACATGCCGATCTGGCTGGTCATCCTCCTTGCCGTAGTGGGCGGGGTGTCCGGCGAAATGTGGCGCGCCGACAAGGAGGGCGCTCGCGGCTGGTCATTGCTGCGGCGCCTGGCCCTGCGCTCGGGCGCCTGCATGATCTGCGGCGTGTCGGCGATCATGCTGCTGTATGCCGCCGGCATGTCGATCTGGGCCGCCGGCGCCTTCGGTTGCCTGACCGCAATGGCCGGCGCCGACGTGGCAATCGGGTTGTACGAACGCTGGGCTGCCAAGCGCATCGGCGTCTGCGAAGTACCGCCTCGCGACCAACCTTGAACTTGGTATTTCTCCGTGCCGCCATTTTGGCGGCAGGGCTGCGCGTGGACGATTGAAAAGGAGGTCATGTATGCCCACACCGATCCAGCAGCCGTCGCAACTGTTCACAGCCATCGCGACGACACTGCGCAACACTACCGGACTCAACCTCAGCGTCGGCAATCATGATGATTTCACTGCACCGGGCGATCAGGCCTGGGTGCTGATCGACTTCGACCGCAATGGGCCGGGAGTGCGTGCCGCTGACGGGCGAATTGCTCATGTCATGACGGTCTCCCTGCAAGTCATCCCGGCCCTTGCCGCCAGCGCATTTGCAGCGTGCGATCTGATCGCGGTGCTGAAAAACCTGATTACTGACAACCGCTGGAACCTGCCCGGCGATCAATGCGATCTGCCGATGAATATTGATGGCTTGCCGTCATTGCTCATTCGCGGCGATCAGCAATACAAAGCCTGGACCCTGACGTTCAACCAGACCCTCTACCTCGGCCCGACCTTGCTGGACGATCCACTGGGCACGCCGAAATTCGCTCGCACTTGGGAAGTCAGCAATATCGACGACCCGGACCAATACACCGCGCTGGAGGCCTGACCGATGTTCGACGCATTACTGCGCATGCAACTCGGCCCGATCATCGAGCGCCTGGCCGAAATGGAAGCGGAAATCGACGACCTGCACCGCCGTGCCGAGAGCTTCTGCCGCATCGGCATTTGCCAGACCGTCGACGCCGCGAGCAACACCTGTCAGGTCAGTCACGGTGGCTTGCTCACGCCAGCCATCAAGTTCTTCAATCCCAGCGCTGGCGCGCAGAGTGAATCGCGGATTCCGACGGTGGGCGAGCAGTGTCTGCTGTTCAACTACGGCAGCGGCGAAAGCGGTGCACAGAGCGTGGCGTTGTTCGGTTTGAACAGTGACCGTTTTCCGCCAGCCTCTACGATCCCGACGCTGACCCGTCGCGTGCATCAGGACGGTAGCGAAAGCGGCTACGACGATGCTTCACACACCCTGCACTGGCAAAACGGCCCGGCAGCTTTCAACGGTTCTCGTGAATCGCTGGAGCTGAGCATCGGCCCGGCACGACTGGCAATGACACCGCAACTGATCACCCTGCAACTGGGTGCAGTCGGCCTGACCATTGACGCTTCGGGCGTGCACTTCAGCGGCCCATTGGTCGATCACCAGGGCCGTGTCATCAGCCCCTGAATCAAGAGCCTTCCATGATCGGAATCGATAGAGACAGCGGGGCCACGGTCGACGACTGGCTGCAATTTGTGCAGCGCGCGACCCGGGCCCTGACTACGCCGCTGGGTACCCGGCAAAAAAGGCCCTTGTACGGATCGCTGATCCCCTCGTTGTTGGGGCAGAACCTCGGCGACGACGTCCTGCTTCTGGCCCAGAGCCACGCGGCGCAGGCGTTCTACAACGCGCAGAACGGGATCAGCGATTTTCAGCCGCAAGTGATCGTCGCCAGCCGTCAGGGCGCCGGTCTGCTGCTGCGTTTCGCCGGCACCTGGAAAAACCGTCAACAAACCTTCGAGGTCGTGACATGAGCATGTTGATCCCCGGCCAGAACCAATTGGCCGAACCCGCGCTGATCACCGTTGAAGCCTTCGAAGACTTGCTCGCTGAGTTCAAGACTTTCGTCGTCGAATACGTCGGGGCGCGTTCGCCGGACAGTGCTGCGAAACTCAAGACCAGCCTGGAAAACGAAAGTGAACTGCTGACCTTGGCGCTGGAAGCTTTCTGCGTCCGACTGCAAACCCACGAGCGCAAATACAACGCTCGCATCAAACAGATGCTGGCGTGGTGGGCGACGGGCAGCAACCTCGATGCACGGCTGGCGGACATGGGCCTTGAGCGGCAGTTGCTTGATCCAGGTGATCCGGCAGCATTTCCACCGGTGCCGGCGATTTATGAAAGCGACGACGATGCTCGCTTGCGTTATTACCTGGCACCGCATGCACCGGCAGCGGGCTCACGGATGCAATATCGCCGCGAAGTCTTCACCCTCGGCGAGCGGCCAACGGTGAAGGTCGAATCCACCGATGCCGGTGTGGTGAGTGTCACTTACACCTTCAACCCCGATGGTCTCGCCGCGCAGGTCAAGGATGGCAACGGTCGACGCACCGCGCCCGGTGAAGTGCAGGTCACGGTGCTGTCGCGAGAGGGTGATGGGACGCCATCTGAAGGATTGCTTGAAGGCGTGCGTGAACACTTCGCCCGGCCGGATGTGCGACCGGAAACCGATCTCGTCACCGTCAAGGCTGCCGACATTCAGCGCTACAAGATTCGTGTCGTCGCCAAGATCAATTCCGGCCCCGACTCGGGCCTGACTAAAGTCGCCGCGCAACAGCAATTGCAGGCTTATGCCGACAGCTGTCATCGCCTCGAAGGGCGGGTCGATCCGAGCTGGATCGACTACACGCTGCACAGCGCCGGTGCCGTGCAACTGCAGATTCTTGAACCGCTGGCGCCGATCGTGACCACGGCGTTTCAAGCGCCGTATTGCACTGCGGTCGAAGTTGAGGTGCTGACGCTATGAGTGAAAAAACTCAGCGCCCAACACTGCTGCCGGCCAACAGTTCGGCACTTGAACGAGGTCTGGATCTGGGTTTTGGCGCCTTGCTTGATCGCATCGCGCCGCCGTTCCCGGAACTGATGAACCCAGCAGAAACACCAGTCGCCTTCCTGCCATATCTGGCAGCGGATCGCGGTGTTGCTGAGTGGAGCACCGCCGCGCCAGAAGCAGAAAAGCGCCTGACCGTTGAACTGGCCTGGCCCACCGCGCGCCAGGCCGGCACTCGCAAGGCGCTGGAAAACGCCGCCAAGGGTTTGCAACTGCGCCCGGAAATCCGCGCCTGGTACGAACAGACACCGCCCGGTGCGCCGTACAGCTTTTCCGTTCGCGCCTTCAGCGACCAACCCTACAGCGAAGAAATCGATGCCCGTCTCGACCGACGCCTGGCGGATGCCAAGAGCGAGCGCGATGTGCTGACGGTCTCCGTTGGCTTGAGCGCTTTCGGCAATCACGTCATCGGCGCCGCGACGTTCTGCGGCGAGCTGACCACGGTTTATCCGGTGTTCATCGAAGGGCTCGAAACCTCGGGAGAGGCGTTCATGGCTGCCGGCATGTACACCGTCGAAACATCCACTATTTATCCTCAGGGGGCCTGAATGGCTGACTATTACACCCTGCTCACCAACGCAGGGATTGCCTACGAAACGGCGTGCAAGGCCGCGGGCACGCCGATCAAGTTGACGCAGATTTCCGTCGGTGACGGCGGCGGCTCGGTCTACAACCCGGCCGCGACCGCCACTGCGCTGAAACGCGAAGTCTGGCGCGGGCCGCTCAATGCGCTGTTCCAGGACGAGAAGAATCCGAGCTGGCTGCTCGCCGAAGTGACCATTCCGCCGGATGTCGGCGGTTGGTATGTACGAGAGGCCGGGTTGTGGACTGACACCGGGATTCTCTACGCCATCGTCAAATATCCGGAGTCGTTCAAACCGGTTCTGGCCACGTCGGGTTCGGGTAAAGAGTTCTACATTCGCTCGATTTTCGAGACGAGTAATGCGTCGCTGGTGACGTTGTTGATTGATGACACCGTGGTTAAAGCCACGCGTGCCTGGGTCATGAGTTACCTCGCCGAAGAACTCGGCAAGCTCGATGGCAAGCAGTCGGTGCGTGTTGCTGCGACTGGCAATGTCGTGTTGAACGGTGCGCAGCAAATTGACGGTGTCGCAGTGATCGCTGGTGACCGCGTGCTGGTTGCGAATCAGACGCTGGCCAAGGACAACGGACTGTGGATCGTCGCCAATGGCGACTGGGTGCGGGCGACCGATGCCAATACCAGCGCCAAGGTGACGCCGGGCCTGACGGTGATGGTGGAGGAGGGCGCCACGAACGGCGATTCGCTGTGGCACCTGACCACCAATGCGCCGATTACCCTCGGCACGACCGCGCTGACGTTCAAGATGCTCGCCGGGCGCACCGGGATTGCCGCCGGGACTTACAAAAGTCTGACGGTTGATGAATATGGCCGGGCGACTGCCGGTGCGAACCCTGAAACGTTGGCCGGGTTCGGCATCAAGGATTCGTACACCAAGGCTGAAGTTGAAGCGCTGATTGCCAAGGCGTCGGCGTTGCCGGTGGGTTCGATTGTCGCGTTTCCGGTTGATGCACCACCGCCGGGTTTTCTGGAGCTGGATAACAGCGTCAAGAGCAGTGCTACGTACCCGGACCTGAGCGCTTATCTGGGCGGCAAGTTCAACAAGGGTGACGAGGGTGTTGGCAATTTCCGCTTGCCCGAGGCGCGTGGGGAGTTCTTGCGCGGTTGGGATCATGGGCGCGGAGTGGATGTCGAGCGAACTATTGGCAGCCAACAGGCCGCTACGGCGGTTTGCGCAGGGGATGCCACGAAAACATCGCAAGTTGTGGGCAGTTTTTATAACACTCAGGATGACAATGTAGCAGCCTTCAAAGCCCGATTGAATTCAGATGGTGATGCTTCTCTTACAGGTATTTCGCAGTCCTACGCCGCAGCTACCGGCAGCAACGACATTGCGAATACGGCAATCACTGTCCGTCCGCGCAACATCGCCGTCATGTGGTGCATCAAAGCCTGGAACGCCCCGGTCAATCAGGGAACCATCGATGTCGCCGCGCTGGTCAAGGAAGTCGAACGGCTTAAATCCGCTGTTCCAGTTGGCGCTGTTCTGGCATTTCCGACCGGCATCGTCGCTCCCGGTTATCTGGAACTGGATGGCAGTGTGCAGAGCATTGCTACCTATCCGGATCTGGCTGCCTATCTCGGCGCCACTTACAACAGGGGTAATGAAGGCGCAGGCAACTTCCGTTTGCCGGAATCACGCGGTGAGTTCCTGCGCGGCTGGGATCATGGGCGCGGTGTGGATGCCGGGCGGCAGATCGGAATTTATCAGGGGGACGAAGTAAAGTCCCACTATCACGATGCCCTGTTCGCAACAGGTCCAGTAGGCACTGGCTCCGTTCTGGGGATCACCAACTCGGCTGCCGGTGACAGGGTGGGAAGTGGTGCGCAATATGCGTCCAGCGGCGGCCCTCAAAGCTACATTGCCAGTACCGGAGGCGCTGAAACCCGCCCCCGCAACATCGCCGTCATGTGGTGCATCAAAGCCTGGGATGCGTCGATCAATCAGGGAAACATCGATATCACTGCGCTGGCGACTCTGGCGCAACAAGCTTCCGAAAGCAATCAAGGCACAGCAAAAATCGCCACCCAAGCCCAGACAGACGCGGGCACTGATGACAAAGCTGTAGTCACCCCCAAAAAAATGCGTTGGGGCTTTTCAATTGGCATTTCTGAGAACCTGGGCAGTAGCTACGTCGTATTTCCGACGTGGCTCGGAGGTTTGATCATTCAGTGGGGGATGACGAACGCAATCGCATCCGGCGCAAATTACCTCCAGCCCTTTCCGGTAGCGTTCCCGTTGTTTGTGCCAGCAGTGTTTACGACTTATCCCAATGCTGCAGTGGATGCGCCGACGGGCTCGACCTATATCGGGCAGGTTCGAGCTCAGAGTAGGGCGAACGTGACCATTCGCAACATTGGCCCCACCCCGGCACAATTTTATTTTCTGGCTATCGGCCGTTGAGGCCGAGAACCAGTCGAGGGTTAGCTATGAAGTTTGCAACATTTAGTGAAACCGGTGAGTTGACCGGACGTTATGACTCGGCCCTTCACTCAGTCATTCCTGAACAAGCGGTCGAACTGAGCGATGAAGTTTTTCTCGCCACCAGAACCGATCAAACGGGTGAGTGGAGGCTGGTCGATGGCGAGGTCGTAAAAGTGCCCTTTGCAACAGCGGAGCCGAATTACCCCGAACTGTTTGCGCAAACGCGGTTCTTGCATGAAACACACGGTATCGCTATAGAGGGATTGAATATAGAAACAACTCGCGACAGCCAGGCGCTGATCGCCAGCACAGGTCTGTCTGCCATTCTCGACCCCGAGTATCGCTGCAACTTCAAAACCCTCGATGGTTTTGTCGAGATCGGCGCCGAGCAGATTCTCGCCATTGCCAAGGCTGTGCGCAGCCATGTCCAGGCCTGCTTTGATCGCGAACTGGATTTGCTCCGGGCCCTCGAGGCGCGAACTTATAAAGATGAAATGCTCGCTGAAGGTTGGCCGCTCTCGCCACCGATCACCGCGCATCAGTAAACGCCCCATTCTCTGGGGCGTTTTCATATCTGACCACTCACGAGGGTGGTTTTAGAGTCGTCGTTAATCACACAAGGAAGAACCTATGTTTTACGCACCCTCCACGGGCGGTTTTTACGATTCCGCCTTTCATACCGAAATTCCAAGCGATGCAGTTGAAATTTCTCAGGAGTACTGGCTCGAGTTATTGAACGGGCTGTCTACCGGCAAGATGATTGTCATGAATGAAAATAACTATCCGGTGCTGGTTGATCGGCCGGGGCCAACGCCTGCGGAACTTGAGAGCATTGAACGCTACTGGCGCAAACAGCAGATCGCGCTCACTGATCCCGTGGTCAATCGTCACCGCGACGAGGTGGACCGTTGGCCAACCCAGCTGACCCCGGCGCAATACATCGAGTTGCAGACTTATCGCCATGTGCTGCGCATCTGGCCGGAGGGCGGTGAGTTGCCCTTGAGCGAACACCGCCCGGCAGCGCCGGAATGGCTCGCTAGCCTGCCTGAATAAAAACGCCCCGCACTGACGGGGCGTTTTCTTATCCGCTGATCAGCAACTGATAGCCCCTTGTTGAAACCAAGGGGCTTTTTCGTCTTTGGAGAAACCCGAATGGCAACCCGCCAAACCTACACCGTGCTCGTCCCATTCCCCACCGGCGGTGGGCATTGGTCGAGCATCGGTCAAGACCTTGATCTGCTCGACGTCGAGGCCAGTGCCTTGCACTTCGCCGGTCGACTGGAACTGAAAACCCCAACCACCCAGGCCAAAAAGGCCGCTGCCAAGAAGGCTGACTGAATATGGCTGAGGTTCTGAACTTCGAGCACAACGGCATTACCGTCAATGCCACCGAATCCCCCGAGGCCATGGGTGGCCTGGGTGACAACGTCATCGGTCTGGTCGGCACTGCGCCGAAAGCCGATCCGCTGATTCCGCGTAACGCACCGTTCCGCATCAACAGCTTCACCACCCATGCGCTGCTCGATCCGACCGGTTCGGAAGAGGGCACTCTGTACCACGCCGTCTACCAGATCCTCAAAGTGGTCAAGGTGCCGGTCTACGTGGTCATCGTCGAAGCGGGCGCGACACCGTCCGACACCGTTAACGCAGTGATTGGCGGCGTTGATCCGCTGACCGGTCGCAAGCTCGGTCTGGCTGCACTGGGCAGTGTTCCGGAAGACCTGACCATCATCGGCGCGCCGGGCTTTACCGGCACCAAAGCAGTGGCCAGCGAGTTCGCCTCGTTCGGCAAGCGCATCAAGGCCCGTGTGGTGTTGGACGGCAAGGACGCCTCGGTCGCCGATCAAGTGCTGTACAGCCAGGAACTCGGCGGCGCCGATCTCGGTTTTGACCGTTGCCTGGTGGTGCACAACATGCCCGCCGTGTATTCGAAAGCGGCGAAGAAAAACGTCTTCCTGTCGCCTTCCAGCCTGGCGATTGCCGCGCTGGCCAAGGTCAAGCAGTGGGAGAGCCCGGGCAACCAGGTGACCTACGCCGAGGACGTTTCGCGGGTCGTTGAATACAACATTCTCGACACCTCCACCGAGGGCGACCTGCTCAACCGCTACGGCGTCAGCTACTACGCCCGCACCGTGCTCGGCGGCTTCTCGCTGCTGGGTAACCGCTCGATCACCGGCAAGTTCATCAGCTATGTTGGCCTCGAAGATGCGATCAGCCGCAAGCTGGTCAAGGCCGGCCAGAAAGCCATGGCCAAGAACCTCACCAAGTCCTTCATGGATCAAGAGGTCAAGCGCATCAACGACTGGCTGCAAACCCTGGTCGCCGACGAAACCATTCCTGGCGGCAGCGTGTATCTGCACCCGGAACTGAACAGCGTCGAGAAGTACAAGAACGGCACCTGGTACGTGGTCATCGACTACGGCCGCTACGCGCCGAACGAACACATGGTTTACCAACTCAACGCCCGCGATGAAATCATCGAGCAGTTCCTGGAGGACGTTCTCTAATGTTTACCAACCGCGTAAGACAGGCCATCGCGGCCACTCTGCAAGGCCTGCCGTTGTCGGCGACCGTTGAAGAATTCACCCCGCCGAAAATCGATTTCGACATGGAAAACATGACGGGCGGACGCTTCATCGTTGAGGAAATGGCCAAGAGTGCCAAGCCGCTGAATGCTCAGATCAAGCTGCAGGGCACGGGCGCCGAAGTGTTGCTCGCCATGGGTGTGAAATTGGGCGATGACATTCTGCTGAACGTGCGTGAAGCCGGTCAGGATCAGGACGGAAACACCTGGTTCACCTATCACACCATCGGCGGCAAGCTCAAAACCATGGGGGAGGACGCCATCAAAATGGGTGGCAAAGCCCTGACGACGCTGGACTTCTCGTGCCGTACCTACAACCGCCTGGAAAACGGCATTCCGGTGATCGACATCGACGTGCGCACCCAGAAGTTCGTGCTCAACGGCGTCGACATCCTCGGTGATGCGCGTCGTGCGGTGCTGATGCCGTAACCCTCCCATCACCACAAAACCCTGTAGGAGTGAGCCTGCTCGCGATGAGGCCAGCACATTCAACATCAATGTGCCTGAAAGACCGCTATCGCGAGCAGGCTCACTCCTACAAGGGAATTGCTACACCCCTCAAGAATCACCAAGGAATTCATTCATGTCGTGGATGCCACCCCAGCATGACCTGCTGTCGCCGATCACCGGCGATGACGGTTCGCAGATCGAAACGATCCAGCTCAAGCCGCTGTTCTACGCCGCGCAAAAAGACGCGCTGGAGCGCGCCGGCGATGACGAAGACGATCAGTTCTTCGAACTGGCGCTGCTCGCCACCGGCCTCTCGGTCAAGGAACTCGACCAGCTCAAGCGCCCGGATTACGTGAGCATCGCCCAGTACGTGCACGAGATGTCGACACGTCCTGCGTCGTACTTTCTCGATCAGGTCGAAGACGCGGAAAAATCCGCCGATCCAGACCAGGTGCAGTTGCTGCAACCGCTCGCCGTGACCGGCCGCACCGTAACCTCGCTGTCGCTGGAAATGCCGGCACTGCGCGCGACCAAAGTGATGAAGAAACTGAAAACGGCCAAGGAACGCGCCGAGTTCATCACCGCCCATTGCACCGGCCTGATGATCCCCGATCTGGCCCTGATGACCGTCCCGGACTGGACGCAATTGCAGGTGCGCATCGACGATTTTTTAAACCAGCCGGCGGCCTACTTTCGGAACGCGACATCGAAGTAATCCTCGATATCGTCCCGCTCATTTACCCGGTAAGTGAAGCGGAGATTCTGGAATGGGACGCCGAAAAGGCGTTGCGCCGCTACGACATAGCGATCACTCGCCTTGGCGTGAAACAGGAGTAGAGCGGCATGGCAGAAACAAGGTATTCGCCAATGCTGGCCAGCGCGAACAGCAGCGTCGGGTTCAGCAACACTGGCTTGGCAGGTGAGAGGTCTGCATTCGATGTTATCGCCAATCCGCTGGCGGAGTTGAAGCTGGCGGTCTTGACCGCCAGTCAGGACATCCGGTTGTTGATCAAGGAGCAGATCAAGCTCCGGGAAGTCATGGTCGCGCTGCAATCGCTGTCGAAGGCCAGTTCGCCGACGTCGGCGCCAGTAACTGCGCCGAAGTCAAAACTCACGGCCGAGATCGAACAGCGTCAGCCTCCCGCGTTTCTGCAGCCGACCATGGCGCTTCAAACGGCCATGGCCAGGCTAAAACAAGTGCCGGGCATGGACGGCGATCTCAAGAGCATGGAGATCGCCAACCTGGCAATGGCCAGCGAAAAAGCGGTGGCGGGCAGTGGTGCGACCGCGGTTAGCCTGGCCGAGGTCGAATATGCCGCGGGCAAATCCGGGGTAGGCGCCAATCTCACTGGCGACGCAAAGGAAAAGGAACTGCTGGATTTCGGCCGTGATGCCGCCACGAACGCGACAGCGTTTGGCATTGAGCTGAAAGCTGCTGGAGAAATGCTGACGGTCTGGAGAACCTCGCTCAAGCTTGATCGCGCGCAGGCTCAAAGCTTGGCCGACGCCAGTATTCATCTCGGGAAGAATTCGCTGAAAGCGACCGCAGCCGACATCGGCTCGGTGGTACAGAGTTCTGGCGAAACAGGAGTCGCGGCGGGTATTGCACCTGAGCAACTGGCTGCTCTTGCGGCCGCTTTGCTCAACGCAGATGTGAACACGTCTGGCGCCGCTACATCGGTGAAAAGCATCAGCGCTGCGTTGGCCAAAGGTACCAAAGGCTCTGTCGCCGAGCGTGCCGCTTGGGCAACACTTGGACTCCAGCCGGACAAGCTCACCGAGAATGTTCCGCAAACCGTTTTCAAAGCACTCGAGGCTCTTAAACAAAAGCCTGCGAGCGAACAATCGGCACTGATCAAGACGTTGTTCAACGGTGATGAAGGCGTCAGCAAACTGCTGGAGAAACCGCAGGATGTCGAAAAGACATTTGCGTTGCTGACCGCGAGAAAACCGCTTGATCCACAGACCGAGTTGCTGAAGACGTTGTCGACCGGCAGCGACGGTTTGCATCAGTTGATGGCGAAACCTGCTGATACGCCGGTCTCGCCGGTTCCCCTTCAAGGACCGACCCAAAGCATCGAGCCGCAGTACAAAGGTGCGGTGCAAAGGTCAGCCGATCCGGCAGGCGGGAGCCCTCAGCAGAGCTGGAATGCTTTGGAGGCCAGTAGAAATCGTTTGGCGACAGCGGTAGCTCCGGATGCACAAACGCTGGACTCGCTTACCAATACATTGAACTGGGCGGCGGAAAAAGCTGAGGCAAACCCGAAAGTCGCCACGTCTCTGACTATTGCGGCGGCGGGGATTACGGCGTTTGTGGGGGCATTGCTGGCAAAGGCCGCCGATAATTTCGTTGGCAAGCTTGTGAAGGGTATCGCAACGAAACTGCCGAAGGGACTTGGCAAATGGATTGCGGATATCGATGTTGCCGGCGATAGCGGTAAACCCGTTGAGAACTCGACTTTTGATGAACCAGATCCGAAAAAGCCTGCCCAGAGAAAGCGTGGAGGCCTGAAACCAAGCAGGGTGAGCCTCGGTTCTTTGACCCAACGAAAGAGCCATCAACCACTGATAAGCTCCGGCAGCTCTGCAGCTCGCAATCCTCTCATTCGCCAGACCTCAGCGTGGCCGGCAAGCATGACGGCATTCGCCGGCTCATCGAGCGCCAGCCCAATGCACGCCGCGCCGCTGTCCGGCTCCTACGCCAAGGCCGGCGCGCTGCTGGCCAAAAAAGCGCCGCCGCTGCGCCTGCTCAGCGCAGGTTATGAACTGGTCAATGGTGTGAGGCACGGGGACACGCGTTCAGTGGTGTCATCCGGTGCTTCGTTGGCCGGGGCTTCAGCGGGCGCTGCTGTCGGTGCCGCGCTTGGCACGTTGATTCTGCCTGGCGTGGGCACTGCAATTGGCGGGTGGCTCGGAAGCATGGCGGGGGGAGCCATCGGTGAGTCGCTGGGCGACAAGCTGGGGACCCAAGTCGATCGTCTTGGCGCGCCTGCTCAGGTCAGCAAGGATCTGATCACGACCTCGGCGACCTCGGCGATCCCGGCAGCCACAGCCGCCAGCCAGCCTGTCACGTTCAACTCAACAATACAGATCAATGGCCAGGATCTGGCCAGCGCCCAGGCGCTCGCCAATCTGGTGGTCCAAACAACCATGGGGCAGTTGGGTCAAATCATGCCAACCAACCCCCTCGCCACCCGCCGTGACGCAGCCCTGACCGATGGAGTCGCCTGATGAAACAACAAATGGCACTGGGCAATTTCATCTTCGGCCTCTCGCGTCAATTTGCGTACCACCAGTTGTTGCGCAAGTCCGATGGCGGCTGGAGCGAAATACAGATCCTCACCAGCAAACCGAAATCCAGCCAGACCGGCCAGAAGTCGGAAACCCTGACCATCACCGGCAGGTCGATGTACGCCGTGGCCATGGATCGGCTCGATGAACTGCGCGCCTTGCAGGCACTGCGCATACCGCTGCCATTGATTGACGGCATTGGTCGCAACTGGGGTCTTTGGCGGATCAACAACGTTCAGGAAACCCAGACCCAGATCATCGATGACGGTACGGCGATGGTGGTCGATTGGGTCATCGAATTGGCGGAGTTCAACAATGCGTAAGGTTCGAAGCGTGGCCGGTGATTCGGTGAATTTGCTGCTCTACCGCGAAACCGGGCGCAGCGACGATGCCGCTGAAGAAGCCCTGTGGAAACTCAATCCGATCCTGGCCGAACACGGCCCGGTTCTGCCCGCTGGCATCTGGGTCGTGCTGCCTGAACTCGACAGCAAACCTGCTGCGATCAAAGCGCTCACGGCCTGGGATTAAGGAGGTTGTATGGCATTGGGTTTTACCCCGGTCGTGCAGATTTATGGCGCAAACGCGGATCTTCTCAACCAGCGTCTGATCAGTTGGGAGCACATCGATGCCGCCGGCATCGAGTCGGATCAACTGACCCTGACCATTGATCTGGAGGGCCTCAAAGGGCTGCCGAGCCTCGGCGGGAAAATCGGCCTGCTGGTGGGTTATCTGGAAATGGAAGAAATGGTCGATAAGGGCCAGTTCAAAGTCACTCGCCTGACACCGACGCTGTTTCCGTTTCGCCTGACCCTGGTGGCCACTGCAGCGCCGTTCAGCAAGGATGATGAAACCGGCTTCAAGCAGCGCCGCACCGCCAGTCATGGACCGACGACGCTCGGTCAACTGTTTAGCAAACTGGTGTCGCAGCACGGTTTTTCATCGCGTGTCGCTGCGGACGTGTCGATGATCAAGATCGCCCACGTCGACCAGTCCAATGAAACCGATATGGGCTTTCTGACGCGGCTGGCGAAGAAGTACAACCTGGTCGCCAAACCTTATGGCGATGCGTATGTGCTGGCGCGACCCGGGCAGATCAAATCAATCTCGGGGCAGAAACTGCAGGATGTGACGTTGTCGGTCACCCACGACAATCGTCCCGGCGATCACGCCTTTATCAGCGCCACGCTGGAAGAGGCCGCCCGCGAACAGGCAAAGGGCTGCAAGACTTGTTTTGTCGATGCTGTTACAGGCGTTTTGCATTGGGTCGAGACGGGACTCGCGCCGTTCAAGACCATCCGCCAGAAGCAACCCAATGAAGCGGATGCCATCGCCGTCGGCGAGGGCGAAGTGCGCAAAATGCTCCGGCAGAAGTACAAGGTGAAGATCACCTGTCCAGGCGATCCACGATTGGCCGCCGAAGGCCTGGTGCTGCTCGATGACACCTGGCCGGACTTCATGCGCGGGCGCTGGTCGATCGACAAGGTCACCGCCAGTGGCAATCGCGAGAACAGCTATCGCTGCCTGATCGATGCGTCGTGCCTCGACCCCAAAGCCGAGTCCAAAGACTGACCCACGAGCCCCCCCTGTAGGAGTGAGCTTGCTCGCGATAGCGGTGCCACATTCAAAACCAACGCGCCTGACACACCGCTATCGCGAGCAGGCTCACTCCTACAGGGGCCTGCGGTAACTCTCACTATTTTGGAACACCCCCATGAAGATCACCCCGATCCTCACGCAACTGCGTGGGCAATGCCCTGGCCTTGCCAACCACATTTCGGTGGGCCTCGATCTGGCCTTGCTGCAAGGCAACCCGGATCTGCCAACACCTTCGGCCCACGTGCTGCCAAGCGCCGATCTGGCCAGCAACAGCACCACACAAAACCTCATCGCCCAACCGATCCGCGAGCGCTTCGAAATCGTCCTGGTGCTTGACGCCAGCGACGCTACAAAAGCGCTGGATCTGTTGCACGACCTGCGCGCCGAACTGTGGCGCGCGGTGGTGGGGTTCAAGCCCGATTCCGACTACAGCGCCATCGTTTACGACGGCGGCGAGATGGTCTCGATCAACAGCAGCCGCGCCTTCTACCGGCTGCGCTTTTTTGCCGAGTTCCAGCTCGGCCGCAATCTGCCAAGTCAGCCTGCGGAGAGTTGGCACGAACGCGAACTGGACGGTTTGTCGTCCTTTACCGGGGCCACCGTGCGGGTCGATACGATCGACCCGGCCGACCCCAACCTGAAACGCCCGGGCCCTGATGGGCGCGTGGAAATGACTTTCTCTGGAGACGTAACCCCATGAGCAATCGCATCACCGTACTGCCGGCCGAAGGCCGCGTTGTACCTGACCCGGAGGCCGGCGATCTGCTGCCGCTGGAAGGCCGTGAAGTGCTGGACAGCGCCTGGTGGCGCCGACGTCTGGCCGACGGCGATATCACCCTCAAAACCGCACCAGCCAAACAAAAGGGAGCCAAATAATGGCGATCGGATTCAGCAACATCCCCGCGGACATTCGTGTGCCGCTGTTCTATGCCGAAATGGACAACTCGGCCGCCAATAGCGCGAGTTCGACCCTGCGTCGTTTGATCGTCGCTCAGGTCAACGACAACATTGCCCCGACCGAAGTCGGCAAACTGGTGTTGGTCTCCAGCGTTGCGCTGGCCAAAAGCATCGGAGGTCAGGGCTCGATGCTCGCCTCGATGTACGAGACCTTCCGCAAGGCCGACCCGATCGGTGAGATCTGGTGCCTGCCGCTGCACAACACCGAAGGCGCGATCGCCAAAGGCGTGCTGACCCTGACCGGCACTGCCACTCAGGCTGGCGTGCTCAATCTGTATGTCGGCGGCGTGCGTGTGCAAGCCACCGTGGTCAACGGTGCCACTGCTGCGCAAGCAGCCACCGCACTGGCACAGAAAATCAACGCTACCGCCGACCTGCCGGTCAGCGCTGCTGCTGCCGAAGGTGTGGTCACCCTGAGCGCCAAATGGACTGGCGACAGCGGTAACGACATCAGCCTGCAATTCAATCGCCTGGGCAAGAGCAACGGCGAAGATACCCCGGCCGGCCTGACCACTGCGATCACCGCCATGACTGGCGGCGCCGGTGTGCCGGATCAGGTTGAAGCCATCGCGGCGCTGGGCGATGAGCCGTTCGAATTCATCGCACTGCCATGGTCCGATCTGTCGACCCTCAACACCTGGCAAGCGGTCATGGATGACAGCACCGGTCGCTGGTCGTGGGCCAAGCAATTGTTCGGTCACGTCTACAGCGCCAAACGCGGCACCGTCGGTACGCTGGTCGCAGCAGGCCAGGCGCGCAACGATCAGCACATGACCATTCAGGCGCTGGAGCCGGGCGTTCCGCAACCGTTCTGGGTACAAGCTGCCGCACTGGCTGCACGCACCGCCGTGTTCATCTCCGCCGACGCCAGCCGTCCGACGCAAAGCGGCAGCCTGCCGGGCGTTGATCCGGCGCCGGCCAGTGAACGCTTCACCCTGACCGAGCGACAGTCGCTGCTCAACTACGGCATCGCCACCGCGTATTACGAAGGCGGTTACGTGCGCATCCAGCGCTCGATCACCACCTACCAGAAAAACGCTTACGGTCAGGCCGACAACTCCTACCTGGACAGCGAAACCATGCACCAATCGGCGTTCATCGTGCGTCGTCTGCAAAGCGTGATCACCAGCAAATACGGCCGGCACAAACTGGCCTCCGACGGCACCCGTTTCGGCGCCGGTCAGCCAATCGTGACGCCAGCGACCATTCGCGGTGAGCTGATCGCCCAGTACGCCAAGCTCGAACTGGAAGGTCACGTGGAGAACGCCGAGCTGTTTGCCGAGCACCTGATCGTCGAGCGCGACGTGCAGGACCCGAGCCGCGTGAACGTGCTGTTCCCGCCGGATTACATCAACGGTCTGCGCGTGTTCGCGCTGCTCAACCAATTCCGTCTGCAGTACGACGACGCGGCTTGATCCGCGCGTTTGACGGCAAGTTTTCAGCCCACCTCGCGTGGGCTTTTTTATTCAAGGGAGTAACACCATGGGTCAACTGATTGCAGGCACCTGCTACGTCAAAGTCGACGGCGCACAACTGACCATCAATGGCGGCTGCGAAGCCCCGCTGATGGCGGTCAAACGCGAAACCGTCGTACCCGGCTTCTACAAGGAAACCGACATCGCGCCGTCGTTCAAAGTGACCGCGCTGCACACCGCCGACTTCCCGCTGAAGAAGCTGATCGAAGGCACCGACATCACCGTCACCTGCGAATTCAGCAACGGCAAAGTCTACGTGCTGGCCGGTGCCTACCTGGTCGAAGAGCCAGTTTCCAAGGGTGATGACGCCACCATCGAGCTGAAGTTCGAGGGCATCAAGGGGACCTGGCAATGAGCGGCGCCGTGAAGCTTCAGGTTGCGATCGAAGCTCACGGCGAGCCCCTGACCGAACTCGTCCTGCGCCGTCCGACGGTGCAGGAAGTGCGAGCGATCAAGGCGCTGCCGTACAAGATCGACAAGAGCGAAGAAGTCAGCCTCGACATGGACGTGGCGGCCAAATACATCGCCGTGTGCGCCGGCATTCCGCCGTCGTCGGTCAACCAGCTCGATCTGGCTGACCTCAATGCGCTGAGCTGGGCCGTTGCGAGTTTTTTCATGAGTGCGGCGTCGGCGCCATCACCGACCTGATCGCCGTCGCCTATGACCTGGCCTGGTTCTGGAAGGTTGACCCCGAACAGATGATGGCCAGGCCACTGGATGTGCTCCGCGAATCGCTGGAGCACGCGCAACGGATCAATGCGATGCAGCAGGTGCAGTGATGGCAGAAGAAACCAAAGCTAAAGCGTCGGTGTTGCTTACCGGCATCGATGAACTGTCGCCCAAACTCGGCGCTTTGCGAGTCAAGGTCGAGAGCTTCAAGAACAACCTCGAACAGGCCGGCCTCGGCAAACTGGACATCAGTGGTCTGTTCAAGGGCGGCAGCGTGATCACGCCGTTTGTGGACGGGATCAAATCGGCCGCAGCGTTTCAGGGCAAATTGACTGAAGTCAGCGACACGGCAAAAACCGTCGACTTGCCCGCCACACCGAAAGTCGCTGCGCAAAACATGAACGTGTTCAGTGCGTCGATGGAAAAGGTTTCCGCAGCCGTGGACGCGGCACTGGTGCCGGCGGTGGGGGCGTTGGTGGTCGGGCTGGAACCGATGCTGACCCAGGTCGGCAGTCTGCTCGCTGACAACCCAAAACTGGTCGAAGGCCTAGCGGCGGGGGCGATTGCCTTCTCGGCGATGCAAACCGCCGTCACCGGCATGACCCAAGTGATGGACGTGATGAGCATGGTGCTCAAGACCAACCCGATCATGCTGATCGCCATGGGCATCGCGGTGGCGGCCGGTCTGATTTATGCCAACTGGACGCCGATCAGTGCTTTCTTCAAAGGCATGTGGGAGGGCGTGAAAAACATCGGTGCGAGTGCGATGGCGACGTTGCGCTCGATCCTCGATTGGCGACCGCTGGATGCACTGGCGGCGCTGTGGTTACCGGTCGCGGGGTTCTTCTCGGGCATCTGGGACAAGGTAAAAACCGTCACCACGCCGGTGATCGACTTCTTCAAATCGGTGTTCTCGTGGACGCCCGCCGGCATGATCCTGGAAAACTGGACGCCGCTGACCGGGCTGTTTTCGGCGATCTGGGAATTGCTCAAGGCCTTGAGTGTGCCGGTGATGGCGTTTCTCAAAGGTCTGTTCGACTGGACACCGTTGGGCATGATCATCAATAACTGGGGGGCGATCACCGGGTTCTTTGCCTCGATATGGACGGCGCTGCAACCGGCGGCGCAAGCCATCAAGGACTTCTTCGGCACGTTGTTCGACTATTCCCCGCTGGGGATGATCGTCAACAACTGGGGCGCCATCGTGACCTTTTTCGAACCGATCTGGGCCGCGTTGCAAACGGCGGCGCAGCAGATCAAAAGTTTTTTCCAGAGCTTGTTCGAATGGTCGCCGCTGGAACAGATCGCCATGTACTGGCAACCGATCAGCGAAGTGTTTTCGGCGCTGTGGGGCGTGGTGCAAGCGTTGGCCGCGCCGGTGCTGGAGTTTCTGCACACCATGTTCGAATGGACCCCGTTGGGGCAGATCATCAAGAACTGGGGGCCGATCACCGAGTGGTTCGGCGAGTTGTGGCAAAAGCTGCAAACCGTGATCGCGCCGATCAAGGAGCTGTTCGACGGCGGCTTTGCCGGACTGATCGCCAAGGTTACCGGCAAGGTTGAAACGTTCACCGAAGCGCAACGCCAGACCAATGCCGAAGGCCAAGGAGAGCTGGCGCCGGCGTTCTTCGGGGCAAGTCCTCAAACATCGGCCAACGGTGCGCTGCAGGGTGGTTCGTTACCGCAAAGTTCTGGCGCCCTGATCCAGCAAAGCGCGGCCAACAACCGTACGCAACTCGAAGGCGGCCTGACCGTGCGCTTCGAAAATGCGCCGGCCGGGCTGCGTACCGATCAACCGCAAACCAATCAACCGGGCCTGGCGCTGTCTTCGCGCATCGGCTATCGCTCGCTGTCGATGGGAGGTTCCAATGAACTGGCGTGACCGCTTGTTGCCGGCATCCTTTCGCGGTGTCGGCTTCTGGATCGATCAGGCGAAAACCCCGGTCGGTCGCAAAGGTCAGTTGCATGAATATCCGCAGCGTGACCTGCCGTTTTTCGAAGATCTCGGTCAGCAGGCCAAGACCCACGACGTCACTGCATTCATCATCGGCGCCGATTGCCTGGAGCAGCGTGACAAGCTGCTCAAGGCATTGGAGGCGGGCAGTGGTGAACTGGTGCATCCGTGGCTCGGACGCCTGCAAGTCAAGGTCGGCGAATGCGACATGACCCACACCCGCCAGGACGGCGGGTTGGTGACCTTTACCCTGAAGTTCTATCCAGACCAACCGTTGCCGTTTCCGACCGCTACCGTCAGCACACAGAAAGTGTTGCTGGCCAAGGCCGACACGCTGTTGGGTTCGGCGGTGGCACGCTTCGAGCAGGCGATGACGTTGATCAAGGCTGCGCGGATCGGCATCGCCAATCTGCGCAACAGCCTCACCGGGGTTTATGAGGTGATCAAAGAACAGCTCAAGCCGCTGATCGAGCAGTACCGGCAGATCACCGAACTGGTCAAGGCAGTGAAAGAGTTGCCCAAGGAAGTGGCGGCTGAGTTCAAAGGTTTGCTCGGCGATATCAAAGAGCTCAAGGCATTCGCGAAGGAGGGCTACCGTGGCGTGATTGCCGACGTCTCCCAACAACTCGAAGCCATCCGCAAGGCGGATGCACCGAAGATCACCACCGGCAAGGACACCAACGCCGCGGCGCAGGCCATGGCCGATCTGGTGCAGGACACGATGCTGGTCAAAGTGGCGCAGTGGGTGGCGTCGATGCCAGTGGCGACCCCCGCGGTGAAACTGTCGTCGACACCTTCGGTGGCACATCAGGCGGATCAACCGGTGACCCGTCAGGAAGTACCGGTGACCGACGAAATGAAAGCGCTGCAGAAGGCGGTCGGGGTGGCCATTGATCCAATGCTGGACAAGGCCGATCCCAAGCACCACCAGGCAATCAACGATGTCAAGGAAGCGCTGCTGGCGCATCTCAAGGCAGTGGCGTCATCCGGTGTGCGACAGGTCACTAAATCGTTCCAGGAAAGCCTGCCGGCGCTGGTTGTGGCCTACAAGCAATTTGCCGATGCCACACGAGTGACTCAAGTGACTCAGAGCAACGCGATGAACCATCCGGGCTTTTCACCCAACGACGTGAAAGTGTCCAGGGAGTGAGCCATGAGCGAGATGGATAACCGCGTCACGTTGACCGTCAACAACATGGAATACGGCGGCTGGAAAAACGTGGAAATCACCGCTGATCTGGAGCGCCAGTTCCGCACTTTCAAACTTGACATCACCTGGCAGTGGCCGGGGCAGACGGTGGACCAGCGGATCAAGCCGGGTGACCCCTGCGAAGTGAAAATCGGCCAGGACCTGGTGCTCACCGGTTATGTGTTCAAGGCGCCGATCCGCTATGACGGACGCCAGATCAGCCTGACCATCGAGGGCAGTTCCAAGACCCAGGATCTGGTCGATTGCGCCGCCAGGAACACGCCGAACCAGTGGCAGGAACAACCGCTGCTGAGCATCGTTCAGGCGCTGGCGATGGAGTACGGGCTGATGGTGGTCAATGAAATTCCCGAGACCGCGCGGCTGACCAAACACACGATTGTGCCGGGAGAGACGGTGTTTCAGTCGATCGACCGTTTGCTCTCGCTGCTGCGGGTGTTTTCCACCGATGACGAGCAGGGCCGGCTGGTGCTGGCCAAGCCGGGCAGCGGTGGGCGGGCCAGTGATGCGCTGGAGCTGGGCAAGAATATTTTGTCCGCCAGCGCGTCGATGGATTACAGCCAGGTGTTCTCCGAATACCGGGTGATCGGCCAGCAAAAAGGTTCGGACAAGAAGAGCGGGGCGGCAGTCAGCGAGGTTGAATCCAGCGCGACCGATCTGAGCTTCAAACGTCGACGCACCACGATCATCAACGAGGGCACCGCGCTGACGTTCGAACTGGCCCAGCAACGCGCCCAGTGGGAAAGCGCCACCCGTATGGGGCGGGCGCAGACCACCACGTATCAGGTGCAGGGCTGGCGCCAGGCCAACGGTGATCTTTGGCGGCACAACACGCTGGTCAAAGTCACGGATCCGGTGCTTGGGTTTGATGGCGACATGCTGATTTCCAAGGTCACTTATTCGCTGTCGGCGCAAGGCTCGGTGACCACCCTGCAAATGGCCCCGCCGCACACCTTCGATGCCAATCCCAGCCCTCCTAAAACAACCTCATAGGCCCGGAAAAGATCGCAGCCTTCGGCAGCTCCTACAGGTGTACGCCGATCTTATGTAGGAGCTGCCGAAGGCTGCGATCTTTTGACCTCGGCCCGTTTCTTACAGGAACCAAGCATGAGCCTACTGACACGCCTGCTGGCGCGCGGCACTGTCGTGCTCGCCAATTCGGCATCCAAGCTGCAATCGCTGCAAATGCGCCTCACCGCCGGTGAAGTGAACGACGACATGGAACATTTCGAACCCTACGGCTTCACCAGCCATCCGCTGGCCGGCGCCGAGGGCGTCGTCACCTTCATCGGCGGTGACCGATCCCATGCCATCGCCCTGGTCATCGCCGACCGCCGCTATCGCCTGCAAGCGCTTGCCGCTGGTGAAGTGGCGATCTACACCGACGAGGGCGACAAGATTCATTTCAAGCGCGGGCGGATCATCGATATCGAAACCGCCACGCTGAACATCCGCGCCAGCAGCGCGGTGAACTTCGATACGCCAGTGATCAATCAGACCGGCAAGATCGTCTCCAGCGGCGATCAGCTCGCCGGTGGCATCAGCCAGATCAACCACGTGCATGTCGGCGTACAGGCCGGCAACGGCCAGACCGGCGCGCCGGCAGGAGGCAAGTGATGCTGATCAGCCCAAACCTCCACGCCGCGCTGACCCGCGCCGTGCTCATCAGCCTGTTCACCTGGCGCCGCGCCGCCGATGACGACGCCCTCGACGACGACGAACGTTTCGGCTGGTGGGGCGACACGTTTCCCACCGTTGCCGACGACCGCATCGGCTCGCGGCTGTGGCTGTTGCGCCGGGTCAAGCTGACCCGACAAACGCAGATGGACGCCGAGTTCTATGCCCGCGAAGCCTTGCAATGGCTGATCGACGACGGCCACTGCAGCGCCATCGACATCATCAGCGAACGCCTCGACGCCCAGCGCCTGAACCTGCGCACGGTCCTGACCCTGGCTGACGGCGAACGTCTGGACATCAACCCCGATAACAGTTGGCAGGTGATCTATGCCGTTTGAAACCCCTTCGCTGCCGGTGCTGATCAAGCGCACCCAAAGCGACCTGGCCGGCGATTCGCTGCGCCAGTCCGATGCGCAAGTGCTGGCCCGCACCCTCGGTGGCGCGGCTTATGGTTTGTACGGTTATCTCGACTGGATTGCCGAGCAGATCCTGCCGGACAAGGCCGATGAATCGACCCTGGAGCGCATCGCCGCACTGCGTCTGAATCAACCGCGCAAACCCGCGCAAGTCGCCAGCGGCAGCGTCAGTTTTACCGCCACTGCCGGTGCAGTGCTGGACGTCGACACGTTGCTGCAATCGAACGACGGTCGCACCTACAAAGTCACCGCCGCGCGCACCACGGTCAATGGCAGCAACACCACTACCATCGCCGCGCTGGATGCCGGCAGCCTCGGTAATGCCGACGCCGGTCTGGCGCTGACACCGGTGCAGCCAATTACCGGTGTGGTCGGCACCAGTTTTGTCGTGCTGGCGCCGGGGCTCAGCGGCGGCGTGGCACGGGAAAGTCTGGAATCGCTGCGCTCGCGGGTGATTCGTTCCTACCGCGTGATTCCCCATGGCGGCTCGGCCAGTGATTACGAGACCTGGGCGCTGGAAGTGCCGGGCGTAACGCGCGCCTGGTGTCGTGGTGGCTTGCTCGGGCCAGGCACGGTGACGGTGTTCATCATGCGTGATGAAGACCCGCAACCGGTGCCCAACGATGAGCAATTGGCGGAGGTTCAGGCGTACATCGAACCGCTGCGTCCGGTGACTGCGGAAGTGCACGTACAGCGGCCGATTCAAGTGCCGGTGGTGTATCGCTTCAAGAGCGTCAATCCGGACACCACCGCTGTGCGCGCCGCCGTTGAAGCGCAGTTGCGCGACCTGCACAACCGCGAGGCCGACCTGGGTGTGCCGCTGCTGATCAGCCATATCCGCGAAGCCATCAGCAGCGCCGGTGGTGAGTACGATCACACCCTGACCGCGCCGGCCGCTGACGTGCCTGCCGGGCAAAGCGAACTGCTCACCTTCGGAGGTTGCGTATGGGGGGCATAAGAACCGCCGCGCAATATCAGGCGCAACTGCGCGCCTTGCTGCCCAGTGGCCCGGCGTGGGACCCGGAGCGTGTGCCGGAACTCGAAGAAGTGCTGCAAGGCGTCGCCGTCGAACTGGCCCGCCTCGATGCCCGCGCCGCCGACCTGCTCAACGAGATGGACCCGGCCGGCGTCAGCGAACTGGTGCCGGACTGGGAGCAGGTGATGAACCTGCCCGACCCGTGCCTGGGCGCCACGCCGCTGTTCGACGACCGCCGCCTCGCCGTACGCCGGCGCTTGCTCGCGGTCGGCAGCCAGGCTGTCGGTTACTACCTCGACATCGCCAAAAGCCAGGGCTACCCCAACGCGACCATCACCGAACTCGAAGCCCCACGCATGGGCCGCTCGCGTTTTGGCTCGGCGCATTGGGGCACGTGGGAAGCGCAGTTCATGTGGACGCTCAACACCGGCGGCCGCTTGCTGCTCGGCCGGCGTTACGGCGCGAGCTACTGGGGCGAGCGTTTTGGCGTCAACCCGGGCTCGGCGCTGGAATGCCTGATCCACCGCAGCGCCCCGGCGCACACCAAGGTGCACATCAATTATGACTAGGGAGGCATGAGCCATGGATTATCCGAACAGTGTTCCCAGCGCCGGCTTGGTGAACGGGAAGTTTGTCGATGAGAACCCGATGACCGGAACCCCGGGATCGCTGATTCCGGCGGACTGGGGGAATGGGGTTACGCAGGAAATCATCAACGTGATCAATGCCGGGGGGTTGACCCCGGACGAGAAGAAATACGATCAGTTGTTGCAGGCGATTCAATCGGTGACGGCCAAGGGCTGGAATCAGGATCTGGCGTTGCCACTGGTGGCGTTGCCGCTACCAACGGTAGCCACTGCCGATGGCCGGCTGACGGTCAGCCCGGCAGCTGCCGCTACCAGCGGTGGCAAGGTTTCGATCGCGGCGGGTACGTTTATCAGCCTGGGGCAGGAAGTGGTGAATGGCCAGTTGGGCCGCTCGCGCACTTTTGTGACATCGGCCTGGAGCAGCGTGGATCTGTTGCCCAGCAGCCACTACTTTCTGCGCGCGCAAGTTTCCGGTGGTGCGCTGACGTTCTACGTGCAGCGTGGCAACATTCATGACGTGACGCCCGAGTCGTTGAAAGGAACGGTAAACGGTGCCGCCGGTGGTGGGTTCCAGTCAACGGCACTGGACATGTGCCTGGCCTGGGTCGTGACCGGCGCACCGGGTTCGGTGCCGACGGTGCGAACGATTTACAACCGTGCCCGCTTGACCTGGACCCAGACCGTCAACGGGACCGGCGCGATTTTCCTGCCGCTGGATCCGCACGCACGTTCTGCCCGATTGGTTGCCGGCAATCCAACGCCGTCCTCGACGGCAGTGACGTCGGTTGCCTTTCCGTCAACGGGATGGGCGGGCGGTAACTATTGCTTCCTGTCGCCCATTATTGCGGGAAGTTCCAACAACCCCGGGGGCTGGAACCCGGCAACGGTTTCCCCTTGTGTGTTGTTTACCAACAACATCGTTAACGACGTGACGGTTTCAACCCTGGCCGCCAGTTTCGACCATGCCAATCTGCGCTCGTTGTGGCAGTGCTATCAGGCAGAACACAACCTTGGTCAGTCGAACGCCGACAGTGATGAGCTGTTACTCAGCATGGGCATCAAGAGCCACCCTGTCACCGACTACAGCGTCGGGATTGCGATCAACTTTGCAGACGCCGTGAACGTCCAACTGTCGTGGGAGCTTATTCGATGATCGTGATTCAGGAACTTCATCAGTTCGACGGCGAAATGCGCCTTCCTCAACCTTCTGCCGCCCATGACTGGGACGGTGAGAAGTGGGTCGTGAACGGCGATAAGCAGGCTGTGCTGAACGAGCAGGAAACTGAACGTCTGTGTACCAAAGTCGACGCCACCGCCGACAACATCCGCACCGCGCTGGCCGGCGACCCCCTCAAAGCCTTGGAGTACGCCCAGGCCGCCGCTGACGCGCAGGCTTATCAGGACGCCGGTTACCCGAAAAAGGAAGTGCCGCTGTCAGTCGCCGCGTGGGTTGTCAAAGGGCGCACGGCTAAACAGGCCGCCGAGCAGATTCTGAGCAAGGCCGATCAACTGACCGACCATCTGCTGGCGCTGCGTACGCTGCGCCTGAAAGCCAAAGCGCAAATTCGCGCACAGGCCGCCAAGGGCAACATGGATCTGGCGCGCAGCGCGGGTGAGGAAGCTTTGGTCGCCATTCGCGAGCTGACCAGCGGCCTTTCCAACTAAGCCGAAAAGCCTCCGTTCAGCGTCACCCAAGCCCACTTCAATGTGGGCTTTTTATTTTCAGAAAACAGACCGCGGGCAGGCACCTAAAAGGCGCCGTGTCGACGCCGGTCATTTGTCATTTCAAAGGAACGAACAACCTATGGATTACCCAAAAAGCGTCCCCAGCGTCGGCTTGGTTGATGGCCGCTTCGTTGATGAAAACCCAGTGGCGGGTACGCCGGGATCGTTGATTCCGGCGGTGTGGGGCAACAGTGTCACTCAGGAAATTCTGAGTGTGATCAGCGGCGGTGGGTTGGTGGCCTCCGAGGCGGATACCAGCCAGCTATTCAAGGCGATTCAGTCGATTGTCAGTAATGCCAGTCCGATGCGCTCGGTGATTACCCGGCTTGCAGCTTCCAAGTCACTGACTGAGCAGGAACTCGGACTTGTTTTGATCGATGGCAGCCCCGCCCCTGTGACCCTGACTTTACCTCCGGCGGATGTTTCTCTGGGTGTACGCGATGTGATTCTTCGTCGTGTCGACAACAGCGGCAATCGCCTCGTTGTTCAAGCATCCGGCACCGACAGGATTCGCTTTCACACCTACTTGTCGGCCAGCGGTTATCCGTTTCTGGTGTTGATGGGGGGAGGTGACTGGTGGCATCTGCGCAGTGACGGAGCCGGGAGCTGGTGGCCGATAGGACGCTTCGACAATACCGCCTTGGGACGCCCGTTTTTGGAGACCACCACAACGCTTAACCCGGGAGGTTATGGCGTTCCCAACGGTGATCTGTTCAAGCGCGCCGAATGGCCGTGGCTGTGGGATTTTGCTCAGGCGTCCGGGGCACTGACGACCGAAGCGGCCCGAGCGGGCAGAGAAGGTGGCTGGACCAGTGGCGATGGCGCTTCGAACTTTCGAATTCCCGAGATTCGGGGTGAGTTTTTGCGGGTGCTGAGTGAGAGCAGAAGCGTTGATGCTGGACGTGTAATAGGCAGTCTGCAAATGCACGCCTTGCAAAGCCACAACCATTATCTGCCGACGGGAACCGGGGCGACATTCAAGCCTGCTCCAGCGATTCCGGATACCGCCTGGGACGTTACCACCAACGTCAATTTTTTACCGACTTCAGCAACGGTGGCAACGACCTATCCCAACCCAGCATTCGACAATGATGCCTACATCGGCAATATCGGCAATTTCGCTGGCGAAACCCGACCGCGAAACATCGCCTATCCCGCGCGAATCAAATTTATCTGAGGTGCACATGTTCAATTATTTGATAGATGACAGCGGTGCATTGACCGGGCCTGTCGAGTTTCCGCTGGTGCCCGGGATCGGTCTGCAACTGCCAAGCAATGCTGTGACGCTGAGCATCGAACTCTCCCCTGCGCCTGAGGGGTTTGCCTGGGCCTATAACAAGGGTTCGTTGCAACAGCAGATCGATTGTCGTGGGGATGTCTATCGCACTGACACAGGCATTCGGGAAACCTGGAACGCGCTTGGCGAATTGCCGGAGGGCTTCACCCGGTTGCCTTTTCCGGGTGGCTTTCACGTCTGGTTGGGCAACGCCTGGCAGGTCGATGAGGCCGCGCAACTGGCGGATCGCAAACGCATCGTCCTCGTTCAACGCGACGCGTTGCTTCGCGATGCGGTGCTGCGCATCGCGCCCCTGCAATACGCCGAAGACATCGGCGATGCCAGCCATGACGAACAACTGCTGCTGATCGAATGGAAGCTCTACAGCGTCGAGCTGAACCGCATCGAAAAAAAGGCCGGTTTCCCCGATGAAATTACCTGGCCGGTCGCACCCGGCACATCCTTAGCCAACTGAATTCAGCACAGGGAGCAGTGCAATGGATTATCCAAAAAGTATTCCCGGGGTGGGGCTGGTCAACGGCGGCTTTGTCGATGAAAACCCGCTCGCCGGAACACCGGGATCGTTGATTCCCGCTGCGTGGGGCAACAGCGTCACGCAAGAAATTCTCAACGCGATCAAGGCGGCCGGGGTGACGCCTGATGAAGCCAAAACCGACCAATTGGCAACGGCCATCGGAGCCATGGTCGATTTCACCAAATTGAGAAACACCCCGACGACTTTGAGTGGCTACGGCATCATCGATGCGGTGGGACGACTGCTGGCGGTCCGGCAGATCGAGACGGTCGGGATCACAGTTTACAAGCCCAATCCCAAGGCCAAACGCATTCGTGTGAGGTTGGTGGGGGCGGGTGGCTCGGGAGGCGGGTGTGAGCCTGTGCCGGCAGGTAACCAAATTCTTGGTGGCGGTGGTGGCTCCGGTGCTTACGCGGAAAGCCTGTATGACGTCACCGCACAAATGCTCGCTGGCGTACCCGTTTCGCTGGGCGCCGGTGGTGCAATCAGCAACTCCACAGGCATGGCGGGCGGTGGCGCTTCTTTCGGCGCCTACATGAGCGTTTCGGGGGGAGGTGGTGGGCAAAAACTTGCGATCGTGACTTCGGCTACATCGTCTGGATTCATTCAGGGCGGAGTGGGCGGGACGATCACCGGGGGCAATCTTTGCAGCGCCCGTGGCATCACCGGAGGATTCGGGATGAGTAACGCCAATTGGGGACTGCTCTCGGGGTGTGGGGCTGCGAGTCCGTTCGACGGCGGGGCTTCTTTCACCGGCTCTAATACGGTTGGCAATGCTGGAAGCCGTGGCTCTGGTGGCAGCGGTTCATGCTCGGTCAACCCTTCGGCTTCAGTCGTCAGCGGTGCTGGCGGCAACGCCTTCTGTGAAATCTGGGAGTACGAGTAATGGCCCGTTATGCACGAGTGGAAAACGGTGTTGCGGTCGAACTGATCGATACGGGCGGCTACTCGATTACCCAACTGTTTGCCCCCGCTTTCATCGAGACGATGGTGCAGGTGCCGGAGGGCAAGCAGATCGAGATCGGCGCGCCCGTTGGCGAACTGCGCCAAGAGATTGCGCCGTTGCCGATAGTCGACAATCCGGTCGTTTCCACCGAAGCCATCGTCGAAGAACAGGAACCTTTGGCAGCAGCGCGCACTTGGCGTCAGTCCAGCCTGTCGGCCACAGAGTGGTGGGTGACGCGGCATCGCGACGAGCAGGCGCTGGGGTGTGGGACGACGCTCAAGGCCGCGCAGTATCTGGAGTTGCTGGAATACCGTCAGGCACTGCGCGACTGGCCTGATTCAAGCCAGTTTCCTTCGATAGTTTCCCGGCCTTCGGTCCCCGCGTGGTTAGCCGCACCCATTGGCTGAGACCCGCGCCAAAAATTTTTCAGATTAAGGAGATAAGCCTTGGACTATCCCAAGAGTGTGCCCAGTGTCGGGCTGGTCAATGGCCAGTTTGTCGACGAGGACCCGGTTACCGGAAAACCCGGTTCGCTGATCCCGGCGACGTGGGGCAACAGCGTCACGCAAGAAATTCTCAACGTCATTCAGGCGGCGGGCATGACGCCGAACGAGGTGTCGAATAATCAGTTGTTGGCGGCGTTGCGCAGCCCGGCATTGTTCATGACCGCGCCGCAGTTTGATGTTGGGCGCTCGGCAGCAACGTCCGAGTTTGTGCAACGGGCGCTGGGCAGTTATGCCAGTACTCGCAGTATATCCACCGCCACCCAATTGACTCAGGCAGATGTCGGCTGCTCGATCGGTCTGGGCGGCAACGCGGCGTACACCGTTACGCTGCCGGATGCCGCTGCGGTGCCGAACGGCGTCACGATCAGCCTGCATTGCCGTAACAGTGCGCCCGTCACGGTGGCCAGTAAAACCGGCACGCAAATCAGTCCGCAAGGGGCGTATCTGGCGTGGATCGTTTTGAACAATGGTGAGAGTGCGAACTTTGTCAGAGAGTCTGGAGTGTGGGTGGTTTATGGCACTGCCAGCCTCAAATATTCCTCCTCGTACGCTGCGCAATTCGAGACGGCGGGTTATCAAAAGCTCCCCAGTGGCCTGATCGTCCAGTGGGTGTTGGGATCTTCGGATGCAAACGGTGAGATGAGGGTAACGTTGCCTATCAGGTTTAATAACGTCGTGTTGGGGGGTATCGCCAATGAAGGTAACCCGATCGGCTGGTCTACCGCGAATACCAGCGTTTGGGGGTTCGATTTGGGAAATTCGACTACTACGGTGGCTTTTGCGCGGGTCAGGAGCATTGATAGCAATGGTGTAAAAGTGTCGCCGGGAATTTCGGGTCGAGTATTGGTTTGGGGGAGATAACCATGGCTATTTACTTTTTTGCTCAGACGCTTGGATTCGATCATATCGAAGAAGCCGGCGCGGACTTACCTGAAGGTGCAGTAGAAATCACCAAGGCGCAATACTCCGAACTGTTTGCCGGCCAGGCAAGCGGCAAAGTCATCAGCGCCAGTGCCAGTGGTCAGCCCGTTTTGATCGACCCCGTCATTTCTCCTGCAACGCTTGCCAGCCACGAGCGCGCATGGCGCAACCACGTTCTGCAGAACACCCAGTGGCTGGTGTTTCGTGATGCCGAAGAACTGGAAGTGGGCGAGGGCACGACTTTGCGTTCCGAGGAATTCAAACAACTATTGGCGTATCGGCAGGCACTGCGCGATTGGCCGAATGATCCGGACTTTCCGAGTTTATCTTCCCGACCAGTTGAGCCTGACTGGCTGGAAGGCTTGCTTCGGACAGGCAGTTGAGGAACTAACGTGGACTATCCAAAAAGCGTTCCCAGCGTCGGGCTGGTGAATGGCAAATTCGTCAATGAAGACGTCGTCGCGGGATTGCCCGGATCGTTGATCCCTGCGACCTGGGGCAACAGCGTTACCGATGAATTGTTGAACGTCGTCAAATCAGCCGGCCTTGAGCCGAGCGAAGCCGATGCAACCCAGTTGTTGCAAGCGATGAAAAAGCTCAGTCAGGCAGGTGAAGACAAACATGCCACTGACATCGGCGCGGCCAATCTCTACATGGCCAATTATGTGCCTGCCGTCACCGCACTGAAGGACGGATTGGCGCTGCGCTTTACTGCCGGTAATGCCAATACCGGGGCGAGTACGTTTGCACCGAACGGGTTGATGCCCCGGCCGCTATTGAGCCTTGGGCTGAGTGCGTTGCGGCCAGCGGAGATTGTCGGCAGCAGTGTGTGTTCGGTGGTGTATAGCGCGGCGCTGGACAGTTGGGTGCTGGTGTATGCGAGCGGTGGTAGTGCTGCGAGCGGCCGGTTGTTGGGGGTAAAGACGTTTACCGTATCCGGTACCTATGAGCCGATAGCCGGGACGAAGCACGTTCTGGTCAAGGTTGTGGGCGGTGGTGGTGGAAGTGCGGGAGTCGGGGCGACCACAACTTCCCAGTATGCAACCGTGGGCGGCGGTGCCTCCGGTAGTTATGCTGAAGCGTGGTTACCTTCCGAGACTATTGGTTCTCGTCAGGTTGTCACGGTGGGGGCTGGCGGAAGCGCGGGACTCGCAGCGGCGAATGCCGGAGGTGGTGGTACCAGTTCTTTTGGCTCGCTGGTTTCTGCTGCCGGTGGTGGAGGGTCGCCGTGGATTGGCTTTGTCGCGAATCAGGGCATGGGGCTTTATACCGGAGGCTATCCCGGTCAGACGGCCAGTGGCGGCAACATCGTCAATAGTGCGGGAAATGCGGGCGCCCCCGGGATATCTGTCAACGGCTCAACCCTTGCTGGGCACGGTGGCAGCTCGCCATGGGGCGGAGGCGGTTTTGGCAGCAGCGCAGCAGGCTCTCTGGCTGCACCCGGTTCCGGTTTCGGCTCCGGTGCGGGAGGAATCGCCAACGCCCCCAATCAACCTGGCAGACCAGGTGGCGCAGGTGCCTCGGGCGCCGTGATCATCTACGAGTACGCCTGATGAAAACCTACGCACGCATCTTCAACAGCACCGTGGTCGAGCTGTTCTCCACCGATGGCAATATGGCCGAGATGTTTCATCCGGATCTGCTCTGGGTCGACATCACTGAAATCACTCCGGTACCGCAAATCGACTGGACCGCCCACTTCGGTACCCTCGGTTGGGTGTTCGACGTGCCCGAAGAACTTGCACCGGACAGCACGCTGAAAACTCTGGCAAAAAAATGGCTGACGGGCATTGGCCGCCAACCATGATTCAATCGGGGCAATATCCAGGGAGGATCAAGCATTATGCAAATAACTGAAAGCAACCTTATCGACATCATGCCGAACGCCCGCTCCCAAGCGGGCGTTTTTGTTTCTGCACTCAACAGCGCGATGGCGCGCCGTCATATCGACTCGCCCAAACGCGTCGCGGCGTTCCTCGCGCAGGTCGGGCACGAGTCCGGGCAACTGCGCTATGTGCGGGAGTTGGGCAACAACCAATACCTGAGCAAATACGACACCGGCACGCTGGCGCTGCGCCTGGGCAACACGCCCGAGGCTGACGGCGACGGGCAGAAGTATCGTGGTCGCGGACTGATCCAGATCACTGGTCGCAGCAACTATCGCCAGTGCAGCGTTGGCCTGTTCGGTGATGAACGTCTGTTGTCCCTGCCCGAACTGCTCGAACAGCCACAATGGGCTGCCGAGTCCGCGGCATGGTTCTGGGAGCAGAACGGCTTGAATGAACTGGCCGATCGCGATCAGTTCAACACCATCACCCGGCGAATCAACGGCGGGTTGAACGGCTTGCAGGATCGCCTGGAAATCTGGGCGCGGGCGAGGGCAGTGCTATGCCAATCCCCTGGCGAGTGATCGGCATCTTATTGCTGGCCGCTGGTGCTTTTGCTGCGGCCTGGCAGTTTCAGGGGTGGCGCTACGAACGGCAATTGGCCGAGCAGGCCCGGTTAAACGCCGAAACCCTCAATCAACTGACGCAGACCGCCGCTGCAGCGCAGCAGGCCGAGCAGGATAAACGTCTGGCGTTGGAGCAGCGGCTCGCGGCCAGTGAACAAACCCATTACCGAGCGCTGAGCGATGCCCAACGTGATCAGGATCGCCTGCGCGATCGTCTTGCCACTGCTGATGTGCGCCTGTCAGTCCTTCTCGACGCCAGCGACGCTGCCCCAGGCTGCAATGTGCCAGCCACCGCCGGCGCCGGCAACGTGGATCATGCAACCGTACGCGCCCGACTTGACCCGGCGCATGCTCAACGAATTATCGCCATCACCGACACCGGCGACCGTGGACTGATCGCCTTGCAGGCGTGTCAGGCGTATGTCAGAGCGCTCGCGCCCGAACATTTTGAATGAGTCTGTGTATTGAAAGCGCAACCGGCTCGTGTACGGTGGAGGCATTCCACACGATCCGGAGCACGCCGTGAAAGAGATCACTCAACTGGCCGCCGACCTTGGCCGACGTCTGCAACTGCTCAATGCCCACGTCACCACCGCTGAGTCCTGTACCGGTGGCGGGATCGCCGAAGCCATCACGCGGATCCCGGGCAGTTCGGCGTGGTTCGAGGCGGGCTATGTCACGTATTCCAATCGACAGAAAACCCAGCAATTGAATGTGTCGGGTGAATTGTTCGAGTCGGTGGGTGCGGTCAGTCGCGAGGTCGTTGAGGCGATGGTGCGTGGCGCGCAGGACAAAAGCCTGGCGCGATTTGCCGTGGCGGTCAGCGGCGTAGCGGGGCCGGACGGTGGCTCGCCGAACAAACCGGTCGGCACGGTGTGGCTGGCGTGGGGTGTCGGCGAGGCAGTGACCAGTGAGGTTCAGCACTTCCCCGGCAACCGTGATGAAGTCCGCCGACAAACGGTGAAGGCCGCGCTAGAGGGGCTCCTGCGACTAGCGGCACGAGAAATCGAAAATCAGGGGTAGGCGATCCGCGAACGCTGTGGAATAATACTGGCTACTTATACAGGTGTTGGCCGTCAGGCCTTATTGATTACGTGAGGACTTTAATGGACGACAACAAGAAGAAAGCCTTGGCTGCGGCCCTGGGTCAGATCGAACGTCAATTCGGCAAGGGTGCCGTGATGCGTATGGGCGATCAAGACCGTCAGGCGATCCCGGCTATCTCGACTGGCTCTCTGGGTCTGGACATCGCGCTCGGCATTGGCGGCCTGCCAAAAGGCCGTATCGTTGAAATCTACGGTCCTGAATCCTCCGGTAAAACCACACTGACCTTGTCCGTGATCGCCCAGGCTCAAAAAGCCGGCGCGACCTGCGCATTCGTCGACGCCGAACACGCCCTCGACCCTGAGTACGCCGGCAAGCTGGGCGTCAACGTCGACGACCTGCTGGTGTCGCAGCCGGACACCGGCGAACAGGCGCTGGAAATCACCGACATGCTGGTGCGCTCCAACGCCGTTGACGTGATCATCGTCGACTCCGTGGCAGCCCTGGTACCGAAGGCTGAAATCGAAGGCGAAATGGGTGACATGCACGTGGGCCTGCAAGCCCGTCTGATGTCCCAGGCGCTGCGTAAAATCACCGGTAACATCAAGAACGCCAACTGCCTGGTGATCTTCATCAACCAGATTCGTATGAAGATCGGCGTGATGTTCGGTAGCCCGGAAACCACCACCGGTGGTAACGCGCTGAAGTTCTATGCTTCGGTCCGTCTCGACATCCGCCGTACCGGCGCGGTGAAGGAAGGCGACGAAGTGGTCGGCAGCGAAACCCGCGTCAAGGTTGTGAAGAACAAGGTCGCTTCGCCGTTCCGTCAGGCCGAGTTCCAGATTCTTTACGGCAAAGGCATCTACCTCAACGGCGAGATGATCGACTTGGGCGTGCTCCACGGTTTCGTCGAGAAGTCCGGCGCCTGGTATGCCTATGAAGGCACCAAGATCGGTCAGGGCAAGGCCAACTCGGCCAAGTTCCTGGCAGACAACCCGGAAATCGCCGCGAAGCTCGAGAAGCAACTGCGTGACAAACTGCTGACTCCTGCAGTGATCGACTCCAAGGCTTCTGCAGTCAAAGAGACTGAAGACGACCTGGCCGACGCTGACATCTGATTGCAGCGATGACCACCGCCGTACTCGATACCCTCGTCGCTGTGCGGCGAACCGCCATGGACCTGCTCGCACGCCGCGAGCACGGTCGAGTCGAGCTGACGCGCAAACTGCGTCAGCGCGGCGCTGAAGCGGAGATGATCGAAACAGCCCTCGACCGTTTGACGGAAGAGGGGCTGCTTTCCGAAGCCCGTTACCTTGAAAGCTTTGTTTCCTACCGCGCCCGCTCCGGCTATGGCCCGCTGCGGATCCGCGAAGAACTCAGCCAGCGCGGTTTGCAACGTGCCGATATCGAACTCGCCCTGCGCGAAAGCGGTATCAGTTGGCAGGAGCAACTGCAGGAAACGTGGCAACGCAAGTTCTCCGGACATTTGCCGATTGATGCGAAAGAACGGGCCAAGCAAGGCCGGTTTCTGGCGTATCGGGGGTTCTCGATGGAGATGATCAACCGCTTGTTCAGCGGTCGCGGCATGGACGATTAAACCGCTTCAATAAAAACGGCCCGCTATGAAAATAGCGGGCCGTTTTTTTTTGCCTTCAAATTGCCTTTGACGGCTCGCGGCTGCGTTGTGCTGTTTGCGGTTTTGAATCGGCCCAGTTTTCCGGCAGATTGATGTAATCGATCAACTCCCTCAGACGCCCGTGCGTTCGGGCATTGAAAGCGAAGGCCAGTCGTGCCAAATGGCTGAACTGTGCTTCATCGTGTTCCTCGCCGGCGTAGGCGTGTTGATGAAACTGATCACTCAGGCACAGATCGGCGAATGCTTCCTGCATGTGCGCCAACGCCTGATCGCTGAGCTTGTGATTCATACGAATCACGAATTGGCGCTTGAGCCAGCGGCTGGAGTGGAAGTTACTGTAGAACTGGTTGATCTGTTCCACCGCTTCCTCAACGGAGTAAACCAGACGCATCAGTCTCATATCGGTCGGCAGGATGTAATGGTTTTCCTCCAGTTGCTGGCGAATGAAGTCCATCGCGCCTTGCCAGAATGTGCCGCCCGGCGCATCCAGCAGCACCACCGGCACCAATGGACTTTTCCCGGTCTGGATCAATGTCAGCACTTCCAGCGCTTCATCCAGCGTGCCGAAACCGCCTGGGCACAAGACCAGCGCGTCGGCTTCTTTGACGAAAAACAGTTTGCGCGTGAAGAAGAAGTGAAACGGCAACAGATTGCCGGTGCCGTCCACCGTAGGATTGGCATGCTGCTCGAAGGGCAGGGTGATGTTGAAGCCGAGACTGTGATCGCGGCCGGCACCTTCATGCGCGGCAGCCATGATGCCGCCCCCGGCGCCAGTGATGACCATCATCCCCGAGCGGGTCAACGCCGCGCCGAGTTCACGGGCCATCGCATACAGCGGATGCTCGACCGGCGTGCGCGCCGAACCGAATACCGTGACTTTGCGTCGGCCTTTGAACTGCTCCAGGACCCGAAACGCCTGCTCCAGTTCGCGCAGGGCTTGCAAGGTAATCTTGGCATTCCAGCGGTTATGGTCTTCCTGGGCCATGCGCAGCACGGTCAGGATCATGTCGCGGTAGATGGGGATATTCGGGCTGTTGGGTGAAACACGGTTGAGTTGTTCTTCGACCTTACTGATGAGGTCGGGACCGCTTTCCTGAAAATGACGGCTCAAGAGGTCATTCGGTTGGTAAGGCATTCAACGTCTCCTTCTGCACAGAGCGGATGGCCCTGACGAGCGGCGTCAGTGCCGCGCTGCAAAAAACACACGATCGGCAGTTCCTTGTCTGCCGTTGAAAAATGATCGGGAATACTCTGAATCTAGACCCTTGCGCGCATTTGCGCTGACTTGATCATTGCGCCGTAAAGTTTTGGCTGGCAATCGTTTGTTGATTTTCCGCGCGTTGCTTCACCGCTCGTCCGAACGTGCACCGAATGGCAAACCCTCTGATTAACTAACGTACAGGCGCCTTACGACAGCTTTAGGTCAATAACCGTACGCAAGGTGCACGCGATTCAAGGATTTGCGGGTGGCAAGGAGGCGGGACACATGGCCAGAGTGATTCTGGAGATCGATACGCAGTTGTATCGGATGTTGAAGGCATCAGCCGAGACCAATCAACTCAGTCTCGAAGAGGAGTGCTGCCGGCGGTTGGCGGGTGGCGAGCGTCGTTCGCACTATTTACAGGCTTTGCTGGCTGAACTGCGCGCCGAGGATGAACAGCGGCGCGCCAATTCGCGATAGTTACTTCTTCTTCGCCGGGGCGGCTTTCGGGCAATCCGATTCCTGATAGCTGGCGGAGCCGATCGCTTTGTTGGTTTTCACTTCCGTGAAGTCGTAACGCATGATCGCACCCTTGGCCATCAGCTTGCGGTACGACGGGTTGTTGCATACCGAGGCGCCCAACTGGAAATACACGGCTTTAGGGTCAGCGCGCATTTTGTCGGCGTGGCTCTTCTGTACGCTCAGGTGGTTGATCAACTGAGTGCCTTCAACGGTGTAGCCCTGATCAAGAATGTCTTCATTGATTGCCCGAGGCGTGCCGACGCTGCTCTGGGCGGCGACGTTGCGCAGCTCTCGGTTCAGATTCTGCTCACTCAGGGATGCAGCCTGAGCGGTGAAGGACGACGCCAGCAGAATGGCAGCGGTAGGAACGATAAGGCGCAGCATGAAACTCTCCTGATTCAGTGACTGGTGGTTCGACCAGCCCTGTGGCTGTGCGTTCAGTGGCGCCGGATTATAGGGGAGCCGGTCGGGACGGTACAGGTTTGCACTCGCCGCTCTGGTAAACTGCCGGCCTTTATAGCCTTGCCGAGTGCTGTGCGTGTCGAGTTTTCCTGCCGTAAGGCGTTGCCCGTGACCCATCATGCCCCCAACGCCGTAGCCCGCTTGCGCGATCAGCGCGAGGACGAGGGCATCAAGCCGATTCAGGCCCGTGGCTTTCGCTCCGAGCGTTGCCGCGACTGCCGGGTGATCATCAGCCATTGTTTGTGCGCCTGGCGTCCGAGTGTCGAAACCCGATCGGGCGTGTGCCTGATCATGACCGGCAAGGAAGTGTTCAAACCGAGCAACACCGGTTGGCTGATTGCCGACGTGGTGCGCGATAACCATGCGTTTATCTGGTCGCGTACCGAGCCTGATCCGCAGATGCTGGCGCTGCTCAATGATCCGCAATGGCAACCGTATCTGGTGTTTCCCGGCGAATACGTCGAGCCGTCGCGAGTGACCAATACTGTCGCGATCGATAGCAGCAAGCGCCCGTTGTTCATTCTGCTGGATGCGACCTGGACCGAAGCGCGGAAGATTTTCCGCAAGAGCCCGTATTTTGATCGCTTGCCGATTCTCAGTCTGCTGCCCGACAAGCTTTCGCGCTACCGCTTGCGCCGTTCGACCCGCAGCGAGCACCTGTGCACCGCCGAAGTCGCGGCATTGTGCCTGGAACTGGCTGGTGACAGCGACGCCGCCTCTGCGCTGGACGCCTATTTTGACGTGTTCAGCCAGCATTATCTGGGCGCCAAACAGCAACTGGACATGAATGAGTCAACGCCGGCTCACGCCGAGTTGTTGCCCTATATACGAAAGCCGCAGCCGGAGTTGGCCCAATAGTGGCCCATACTGTACAAGCCAGCGGCCGTGCTGCTTGACCACCCCGTCTTCGCTGGGCATGCTTGGCGCCGATTGGGGTGCGGCCAAGGTTTGAAACGCCGTGTTTGCTGTTGATTGGCGTTGAACGTGCCCCTGTAGATACCGCTTTCAAGCGGCATCTTGAGTTGCTTTGGCCAGACCGGAATGCACCGGGTCTGCCATCAAAAACAGGATCATTTGAAAAATGGCCACATACGACATCCTGATTGCCGATGACCACCCTCTGTTTCGTAGCGCCCTGCATCAAGCGGTGACGCTGGGCCTTGGCCCGGACGTCCGGCTGGTAGAAGTGGCGAGCATCGCCGAGCTGGAATCTCGCCTGACCGAAAAGGCTGACTGGGATCTGGTCCTGCTGGACCTGAACATGCCCGGCGCTTTCGGGTTTTCCGGTTTGGTCATGCTGCGCGGGCAGTACCCGCAGATTCCGGTGGTGATGGTTTCGGCGCAGGAAGAAGCTTCGGTGATGGTCAAATCCCGTGAGTTCGGCGCCAGTGGTTTTATCCCCAAGTCCAGCGACCTCAGCGTGATTCAGGAGGCCGTGCGCAAAGTGCTCGATGGCGATGTTTTCTGGCCGCCGCAGGCGTTCGAGGCAGTCGCCGTTTCCGATGAAGCCAAAGCCGCCAGCGATGGTCTCGCCAGCCTGACCCCGCAGCAGTTCCGCGTCTTGACCATGGTCTGCGAAGGCCTGCTGAACAAGCAGATTGCCTATGAGCTGAGTGTGTCGGAAGCGACCATCAAGGCCCACGTCACGGCGATCTTTCGCAAGCTGAATGTGCGCACTCGTACGCAAGCGGCTTTACTGCTGCAACAACTTGAGTCAATTCCGAGCCAATAAAGGCTGGCGTCTTCACGCTTTTTTGACTTTTGTTGCTCTAGCTTTCCCACTCCTTTTTGGTTGGTTTCTACTTTATGTCACCTTTCAAGGGCCAGACCGGCCTGAAACGCATCCTCAACGCCTCCGGTTACTCGCTGGACGGCCTGCGCGCAGCCTTCACCGGTGAAGCAGCCTTTCGCCAATTGGTACTGCTCAATGTGGTGCTGATTCCGCTGACGTTCTTCCTCAATGTCAGCCGCGTTGAGCAGGCACTGTTGATTGCCGTGTGCCTGCTGGCGCTGATCGTCGAGTTGCTGAATTCGGCTGTGGAAGCGGCCATCGACCGCATTTCGCTGGAGCTGCACCCGCTGTCGAAGAACGCCAAGGACATGGGCAGCGCCGCACAATTCGTGGCACTGAGCATGATTGCGCTGGTGTGGGCAGTGATTCTGCTTTAAGCGATTGTCGGCAAAACGATCTCGTCGCTGCGCTGCACCCCGGCGGTGAAAGCGCGGCACAGCTCGAGAAATTCGCGCATGGCCGAAGTCTGGTACTTCTGCTTGTGCCAGATGAAGTAAAACTGTCGGGCCAGATCCAGGTCCGGCGTCTCCACCGGCACCAAGCTGCCGCGTCGGAACGCGTCACGCAGCGCCAGCCGCGAGATGCAGCCAATCCCCAGTCCTGATTCCACCGCGCGTTTGATCGCTTCGGTGTGTTCCAGCTCCAGACGAATATTCAGCGCACTGCGATGGTGACGCATGGCCTGATCGAAGGTCAGCCGCGTGCCGGAACCCTGTTCGCGCAGAATCCATGCCTCGTGCGTCAGCTCCTCCATGGTCGCCGTACCGCGTTGGGCCAGTGGATGCTGCGGCGCGCAGAACACCACCAGCTCATCTTCAACCCAGCTCTGCACTTCGATATCCGGGTGGCTGCAATCGCCTTCGATTAGACCCAGATCAATTTCGTAATGGGCGACTTGCTGCACGATATTGGCAGTGTTCTGCACGTGCAGCTTCACCTGACTTTCCGGGTGGCGTTGCATGAAACTGCCGATCAGCAGCGTCGCCAGGTAATTGCCGATGGTCAGCGTTGCGCCCACCGACAGCGAGCCGAAACCGGATTTGCCGTTGAGCAGGTCTTCGATTTCCTTGGCCTGATCGAGCAGCGCCACCGCTTGTGGCAACAGCTGTTTGCCGAGGGCGTTGAGGCTCAGCCGTTTGCCGGCGCGGTCGAACAGCTGGCAGCTGGATTGGCGCTCGAGCTCGGTGATCGAGGTGCTCGCGGCCGACTGCGAGAGGTTGAGCAGACCCGCAGCACGGGATACGCTTTCCTGCTGGGCGACGGCGACGAAGACTTGCAGTTGACGGAGAGTAAATCGCATATCGATATAACCGATAACCCTTATCTTAATAATCCAGTTAACAGATATTGTCGTCGCTATTAGAATGCGATGCAATTGCGCACCGTCGCCTTCAAAAGCCAGCGCAGACCCAATCTCCAGGAGTCAAACGTACATGAGCAACATGAACCACGAGCGTGTCCTCAGTGTTCATCACTGGAACGACACTCTGTTCAGCTTCAAGTGCACCCGCGATCCGGGTCTGCGCTTCGAGAACGGTCAGTTCGTGATGATCGGCCTGCAACAGCCCAACGGCCGCCCGCTTATGCGCGCTTACTCGATCGCCAGTCCGAACTGGGAAGAGCATCTGGAGTTCTTCAGCATCAAGGTGCAGGACGGCCCGCTGACTTCGCAACTGCAGCACTTGAAGGAAGGCGACGAGATCATCATCTCGAAGAAGCCTACCGGCACCCTGGTGCTGGACGACCTGAACCCGGGCAAGCACCTGTATCTGCTGAGCACCGGCACTGGCCTGGCGCCGTTCATGAGCGTCATTCAGGACCCGGAAACCTACGAGCGCTTTGAGAAAGTGATCCTGGTCCACGGCGTGCGTTACGTCAACGAAGTCGCCTACCGCGAATTCATCACCGAGCACCTGCCACAGAACGAGTTCTTCGGCGAAGCGCTGCGTGACAAGCTGATCTACTACCCGACCGTGACCCGCGAGCCTTTCGAGAATCAGGGCCGTCTGACCGACCTGATGCGCAGCGGCAAGCTGTTCAGCGACATCGGCCTGCCTCCGATCAACCCGCAGGACGACCGCGCGATGATCTGCGGCAGCCCGAGCATGCTCGACGAGACCAGCGAAGTGCTCGACAGCTTCGGCCTGAAGATCTCGGCGCGGATGCGCGAGCCGGGTGATTACCTGATCGAGCGTGCGTTCGTCGAGAAGTAATCCCCACTGAAAAAGCCCCCATTGCCTTTGCAGGCAATGGGGGCTTTTTTATGCCCGAACATTTCCCTGTAGGAGCTGCGGCAGGCTGCGATCTTTTGATCTTGCTTTTGAAGAGCAAAATCAAAAGATCGCAGCCTGCGGCAGCTACTACATTGGGCGCGGTTTCAGACCATGGCGGGAATGACTTCGAGCACGCGGATCTGCTCCTGTGTCGGGTAATGCCAGCGCACGTCCAGATCCCAGAACTGTGCGCCATATTCACGCTCAGGCACCGGGGTTTGATAGGCCGGGCGCGGATCCTGCGCCAGGCACTGTTCAATCAGTTCAACCAAGGGTTCGCCAAGGCGCTGAGCGTGTGTGTGCGCCTGTTGCAGCGCGGAATCCGTCCACTGCACGTCAATCAGCTGTGGCGCAGCGCTGGCGATGCTGTTGGCAGCCTCGGGAATGATGTCGGCGTAAGGCACGTAGGGTTTGATGTCGAGAATCGGCGTGCCGTCGAGCAAGTCGATCCCGGAGATGAACAGCCGATGGGCTTCGACCTTGTCCAGTTTCACCACTGACTGACCGATGCCGTTCGGCCGGTGAGTCGCGCGGGTGGCGAACACGCCCATGGACTTGTTGCCGCCCAAGCGTGGAGGGCGGACTTTCAGGCGCGGTTTGTCTTCCAGTGCCTGATGAAACAGGAACAACAGCCACACATGGCTGACCTGTTCCAGACCTTGCACGGCGTCACCCTGATCGAACGGCGCCACCAGTTCCAGCACGCCACGGGCGGCGGGGGCCAGTTGTGGCTGGCGCGGGATGGCGAATTTCTCCTTGAAGCAGGAGCGCACGAAGCCGATGGGGGAGACGCTGTAAGTCATGGTTTGCATTCGAAGCGGGGCAGGGTGGGCATGATAACCCGACAGCCCTCAAGTCTGGTGGTGGTCGGGCGGCCGCCATCGCTGGCGAGCCGGCTCCCACAGGGTTCTCGAGTGGCTACATAATCCAAGTACACCACAAAAACCTGTGGGAGCTGGCTTGCCAGCGAAGGCCGCACCGCCGATCTCAGAGACTGAACCCGCCATCCAGCGGAATAATATTCCCGGTCATATAAGCCCCAGCTGTACTCGCCAGACTGATCGCCAGCGCCGCCATCTCTTCCTCCCGCCCCCAACGCTTCATCGGAATCAAAGCCGTATCCTCAGCCAGCGCCTTCTCATCATTACCAATATGCTGAGTCATCTTGCTCGGAAACCGCCCCGGTGCGATCACATTGACGTTGATGTGCTGGCTCACCAGCTCCCGCGCCAGAATCCGCGACAATTGATGCAGGGCGGCTTTACTCGGCCCGTAGGCATACGCCTGCTCACCAAACGAAGAAATCCCCGCCACCGAACCAATGTTGATAATCCGCGCCGGATTCGCCGCTGAGCCAGCCTTGCGCAACAGCGGCAGAAATTGCTGGATGCAACTGAACACCGACGTCACGTTGAGCTGCATGACCTTCTCCCAGCCCTTGACCGGATAGCTCTCCAGCGGCGCGCCCCAAGTAGTGCCAGCGTTGTTCACCAGAATATCCAAGTGGGTGATCTGCTCGCCCAGGCGCGCGGCCAATTCCTGTACGCCTTCTTCCGTCGCCAGATTCGCGGCGATGCCATGACATTTGCCCAGGGCACTGAGTTCTTCAGCCGTTTGATGGCAGGCTTCGGCATCGCGCGAGCAGACATAGACGCGGGCACCAGCCTCGACAAAGGCCTTGGCGATCATCTTGCCGATACCACGGGTGCCGCCGGTCACCAGAGCGGTGCGGCCTTGCAGGGAGAAATACGGGTGCATGGCGAGTCCTGAGGATTAGGGATCAGTACACCCTAGTCGTCAGCCGCACGAAGCGGAGCCATTATTTCTGGAGGGAATGAACGATCATGCGTTGCGGCGGCGACCATCAGTCGCCACCGCAGAAGGGGATCAGGCCGGGCGAACGCGCAGGGTCAGACCCTTGAGGAAGTTGCGCAGCAACTGGTCGCCGCACGGGCGATAGTTGGTGTGGCCAACCTTGCGGAACAGTGCGCTCAGCTCAGGCTTGGACACCGGGAACTCGGCAGCCTTGAGAATCGCGTGCATGTCGTCTTCTTTCAATTCGAAGGCCACGCGCAGTTTTTTCAGAATGATGTTGTTGGTCACCGGCACTTCGATCGGCTGCGGTGGACGGCTTTCGTCCTTGCCACGCTTGAAGATCACCAGACCGTCGAGGAAGTGCGCGATGACTTCGTCCGGGCAGCGCACGAAACCTTCTTCGTCTTCTTCTTTCTTGTCGAGCCAGGTCACCACGTCGGCGAGCGCGACTTCCATGCCGCCGAGTTTGATGATCTCGACAACCTTCTTGTCGCTGATGTCGAGCATGTAGCGCACGCTGCGCAATACGTCGTTATGAATCATGTGAGTCATCCTGATAAGCGTTGTGGGCAGCACGCGGGCGCGCTACCGGAATGTGTGGCGGCAGTGGAAGTCTTAGAACTTCTCTTTGCCGGACAGGTAGCGCCATTGGCCGACCGGGACTTTGCCGATCGAGACACCGCCGATACGGATGCGGCGGATGCCGATGACCTTCAGGCCGACCGCTTCGCAGAACTGGGCGATGATGCCGGGCTGCGGGTTTTTCATGGCGAAGCGCAGACGGTTTTCGTTCTGCCAGCTGGCCTTGACCGGCGGCAGCTCCTTGCCCTTGTGGGTCAGGCCGTGCTGCAAACGGTTGAGGCCGTGGGCGACCATGTCACCTTCGACCTCGACCACGTATTCCTGCTCGATCTTCGCGGCGTCGGCGGTGAGCTTGCGGAGGATTTTCCAGTCCTGAGTGAACACCAGCAGGCCGCTGGCCTTGGCTTGCAAGTCGGCGCTGGCGGTCAGGCGCAGGAAGTGCCCGCGCAACGGGCGCTTGCTGAAACGGTGCTCTTCGCTGAGGGTTTCGGCGCTGAGCGACTGCATGGCAGTCTCGACGTCCATACCGGCCGGCGCGTTGAGCAGGATGGTCACCGGCTCCGGTGCGGTGGCCTTGGCGTCCTTGTCGAGCTCGACCTTCTGGTCGCCGACCTTGAACTGCGGCTCGTCAATCACTTCGCCGTCCACGGTGACCCAGCCGCCCTCGATGAACAGCTCGGCCTCCCGGCGGGAGCAACCAACCAGTTCGATGAGGCGTTTGGAGAGGCGAATCGGGTCAGTCATGACAGGGCCGTAACAAAAAAGGGGTGGGCATTGTACCTGTGTGGCGCCGGTTAAGTCCGGTTCCATTTTCACGGTGTCCGTATTCCCTGTGGGAGCTGGCTTGCCAGCGATGGCATCACCTCGGTGCATCTGTCAGACCGAGGCGTCTGCATCGCTGGCAAGCCAGCTCCCACGGGGGCCATGGTGTGTCAGCCGTTACTGGAGCGCTGCTGGTTCTGACGCAACCGCATATGCAGCAACGGATACGGCTGGCCCATGCCATCCACCTCCGAGCGGCCGATCACTTCAAAACCCTGCTTGAAGTAGAAGCCCAATGCCTGTGGGTTCTGTTCGTTGACGTCGAGTTCATCAGCATTCAGGTGCTGCATCGCGTAGTTGAGCAGTTTCTTGCCCAAGCCCTGACCGCGATGATCGGGGTCGATGAACAGCATTTCGATCTTGCCCGCCGCAACACCGGCAAACCCGGTGATGCGCTGATTGGCGTCTTTGGTGCAGATCAGCATCACCGCATCCAGATAACGGGTGAGCACCAGGTTGCGCAGCAGCTCGATATAGCTGTCCGGGAGAAAATCATGGGTCGCGCGGACCGAGGCCTCCCAGACCTGGGTCAGTTCCTGGTAATCGCTGAGTTTCGGTGTGTGGATGACCGAATGGTGACGCATGCCCGTCTGCCTCATGTCCGTTTCAAGGGAGTCCGTCCCCCGCTAAACGATAGCCGTAAAAAAGCCCCGCATCTCGTAAAAAGAGCGGGGCTTTCCGTATTTATTGCGGTGTCTGGCTGGCTATTTCTGTCGCCAGCAAGATCTCTCCCCCTCACCCCAACCCTCTCCCCCAGAGGGGGCGAGGGGGAAGGGAGCTGATCTTGGTGCTGTGCAGTGGTCTAATTTCCCCGGA
>NZ_AKJR01000025.1:0-86391 GCF_000282235.1 Pseudomonas sp. GM24
TGGCCGGTATGAAAGACTCCAAAGTGATCGTTGCGATCAACAAGGACGAAGAAGCACCGATCTTCCAGGTGGCCGATTACGGCCTGGTCGCGGACTTGTTCGAAGCCGTACCGGCGCTGCAGCAATTTCTGTAAGAACTCATCGGCAGGCGAGCGCAGCGCTCGCCTGCCGCAGGTTCAGTCGTACGATCCTTTGCCTGGCATTTTGATGCCATGCAAGTTCACTTTGCGGTACAGCGTCGCACGGGAGATCCCCAGTTCTCGCGCGGCCAACAGGGGTTTCCAGCGGTTGCGCACAAGCGTGTCGATCAACGCCTGGCGTTCCGGGCTGCCGCTGACGTTCTCCTGGCCTTTCACTGGTGCACTTGCGCCGAGTGTCACTGGCAGATCATCTACGCCGATCACTTGGCTTTTACACACAGCGCAGGCGTATCGCAGCACGTGATGCAGTTGCCGCATGTTGCCCGGCCAGCTGTAATTCAACAGCATTTCCAGCGCAGATTCGCTCAGTTCCACACGCTCGCCCGAGCGCTCGCACTCGTCGTCCAGCAGTGAGTTGATCAACGCCAGCTTGTCTTTGCGTTCGCGTAGTGGCGGTATATCGAAGCGTGCGCCGCTCAGGCGAAAAAACAGATCTTCACGAAAGCTGCCGGCTTCCACCAGCGTGGCAATGTCGCGGTGGCTGGCACAAATCACCTGAATATCGATGGCCTGGGTGCGCGCGCCGCCCAGGGGGGCCACTTCACCTTCGCTGAGTACGCGCAACAAGCGCGTTTGCAAAGCCAGGGGCATGTCGCCGATTTCGTCGAGAAACAACGTGCCGCCGTCGGCCTGCTGCAACAGGCCTCGCATGCCTTTGGTTGAGGCGCCCGTAAAGGCGCCTGCGGCATAACCGAACAATTCACTCTCTATCAGGCTCTCGGGGATCGCCGCACAATTCACTGCGACAAAGGGCTTATCCCGACGTTCGCTGGCGGCATGCAATTGCAGCGCAAAAAACTCCTTGCCCGCACCGGTTTCACCATGGATCAGCACGGGGAGACCACGATCCTTGACCCGTACCGCCAGCTCCATTGCCTGTGCAACCTTGGGGTCCGGCGCTGATGCCGGGTGGCCGGCTACCGCGGCGCCGATGGGGCGACGGGGTGACTTGAGGCGCACATGCAACCCTATCGACGGCAGAAAGTGGAGGCTGTCATCCCCAGCGGCGGGCAACTTTGCTGAGGTGAAGGCTTCGTCAATATGCGCGGGGATTCGACCACAGCTCTGTAACAGCAGGCGCCGCGCGGCGGGGTTGAGCGCCTCTATGCGGCCATCCCGGTCCCAGGCGAACAGGCATTGCGGCTGGCTGTCGACATAGCCGGGCAGGGGGTGTGCCCGTAATACCCACAGGTCTTGGGTGCTGTACATGAAGTAGGCATTTTCGAGTTCCGTGGCGCTTTGAATGACCATTTGCCGAATCAGATGCTGGCTGCGGCGGTCATCCGGAGCACGCACTGAAGACACGTCCAGTACTGCCAGGATCTCGCCGCTGGGGGAAAAAATCGGCGCCGCAGAGCAGGTATTGCCGATAAACGCAGCACGAAAATGATCGAGTTTGTGCACGGTGACCGGCAGCTTGTCGATCAGCACCGCGCTGACGGCGGTCGTGCCTTCCTCCTTCTCCGACCAGCATGTGCCGACGTCCATGCCGGAGCGCCGGTACTCGCCACGCAGGGCTGAGTCGATCCGGTAATCGACGGTACATCCCAGGGTATCGGTGAGCATCACACAGTAGTCGGCGTCGCGTACGCGGCTGTGCAGACGTGACATTTCATCACCTGCCAGGTGCAGGAAATCGTCGACACGCTGGCGATGCTCATTGATCTGGTGAGCCTCCAGCACCCTCGGTCCCTGTAAGGACCCCGGGTCGAGCTTGTAGTGCTGTACCGAGCGACGCCAGGAATCGAGGATGGCATTCGGCACCGGCAGGGTCGGGGCATTCTGGGCAGTGCGCAATACGCGACTCACGTGTTCCACATGAGTCTTCGAAAAACCAGAGGACATGGTACCTCCGAAGGTTGGATCTTATTTTTCTGTTGATGGCCATTAAAGGCGGCTTGGCCAATCCCTTCAAGCTGAATCCGTCAGCCGGTGTCGGTGAGACATAACCGCTCAGTATTCGCAACGTCCCACGTGAGACTGGAGCGGTTATGTCTTACGACAGGCAGTGGGGCGATTGCGATTAATCAAGCATTGAGCCTTCTATTCCGGGCTTTGTGGCTGGATATAAAGGTGTTGGCATCCCACTTGCTCTGTCTGTCTCAGCAGACCGCATCGAACGGTCGCATCTCAACAACAATAATGACAGAGGCACTACATGAGTGAATTCAACGCTGTGAATTTCTCCCTGAACGGCAAGGTTGCCCTGGTGACCGGCGCTGGCCGTGGCATTGGCCAGGGTATTGCGCTGAGCCTTGCCCAGGCGGGCGCTGACCTGGTGCTGGCCGATTACGACTTGGGGATCGCGCAAGAGGCTGCCGCCTTGGTCCAGGCCCTGGGGCGTCGGGCTGTGGCCCTGCAAGTTGACGTCAGCAAACCCGAGAGTGTCGCCAGTTTGATTGAGCAGGTCAGGGTGCACTTTGGCCGCCTGGATGTGGCGATCAACAACGCGGGCGTTGTCAGCCTCGGTCGGGTCGATGAGTTGGCCGTCAGCGAGTGGGACCGCATCATGAACATCAACGCCCGTGGCGTATTCCTCTGCTGCCAGGCCGAACTCAAGCTGATGCGCGAGCATAACTTCGGACGCATCATCAATCTGGCCTCGATTGCCGGCAAAGTCGGTTTCCCGGACCTCTCCCATTACAGCGCCTCCAAGTTCGCTGTGATCGGTTTTACCAATGCCTTTGCCAAGGAAGTTGCCCGCGAAGGCATCACGGTTAACGCCCTCTGCCCAGGCGTGGTGGGCACCGGGATGTGGCGCGGTGATGAGGGGCTTTCCGCGCGCTGGGCGCAACCCGGCGAAACCGAAGTGCAATCCTGGGAGCGGCATCAGTCCAGCCTGCTGCCTCAAGGGCAAGCGCAAACAGTGGAAGACATGGGCCAATTGGCCGTTTACCTGGCGTGCGCGCCACACGTTACCGGGCAGGCGATTGCTGTTGATGGCGGCTTCTCGCTCTAACTGACCCCGTTCACTTATCAAGTTTACGTCCGCTGAATTCTTATTCAGGGGAGCGGATACGGCTTGCCTGCAACTTTGTTATTGCGTTGAAGCCTGCAGGCGCTCTGATCGAAACAGGAGAACATAATGACAACTACAGTTCTGGCCAAACGTTCCGTTGGAACCGACGTTATCAACTACGACGCTATTGTGATTGGTGCAGGTTTCGGCGGCATTTACATGCTCAAGAAATTGCGCGATGAACTTGGCTTAAAGGTGCGCGCCTTCGACAAGGCCGGTGGCATCGGAGGTACCTGGTTCTGGAACCGCTACCCCGGCGCGTTATCCGACAGTGAATCGTTCGTCTATTGCTTCTCCTGGGACCGCGAACTGTGCCAGGAATGGGACATCACCACGCGCTACCTGACCCAGCCACAGATCCTGTCCTACCTGAACCACGCCGTGGATCGCCACGACCTGCGCCGCGATATCCAGCTTGAAACAGGCATCACCGCCGCCGTGTTCGATGAGCAGAGCAGCCGCTGGCTGGTCACGGCCGATGATGGTCATCAATACAGCGCAAAATACCTGGTGACGGCGCTGGGCCTGTTGTCCGCGACGAATGTGCCCAAGATCAAAGGCCTCGATCAGTTCAAGGGGAGCATGTATCACACTGCCAACTGGCCGGCCGACGCTGTGCTGGAAGGCAAGCGCGTAGGTGTGATCGGCACGGGTTCGACAGGGTGCCAGGTCATCACCGCGATCGCACCGACGGTCGGCCACCTCACCGTGTTCCAGCGCTCTGCCCAGTACACCGTGCCGGTGGGCAACGGCCCGGTCAGTCGTGATTACGTCGACGACATTAAACGCAACTACGACGCGATCTGGCAGGAGGTGCGGTCCTCGCGCCTGGCGTTCGGCTTCCCCGAAAGCGACATTCCCACCATGAGTGTGGATGCTGCTGAACGCAAAGCCATCTTCCAGCGCGCCTGGGACGGCGGCGGCGGTTTCCGCTACATGTTCCAGACCTTTAACGATATCGCCACCAGTGAAGAGGCCAACATCGAGGCGCAAAACTTCGTTCGCGAGAAAATCGCCGAGATCGTCAAGGATCCGGAAACAGCCCGCAAGTTGATGCCCCGCGATCTCTACGCCAAGCGCCCGCTGTGTGACAGCGGTTACTACGCTACCTTCAACCGCGCCAACGTGTCGCTGGTGGACGTCAAGGCCAACCCGATCGAAGAAATCACTGCCAAGGGCATTCGTACGGCAGATGGGGTTGAGCACGAACTGGATGTGTTGGTGTTTGCCACCGGTTTTGATGCCGTGGACGGTAACTACAAGCGCATCGATATCCGTGGGCGCGACAACACCTCGATGAAAGATCACTGGGCGGACGGCCCGTCCAGCTACCTGTCGGTGGCCACCGCCAAATTCCCGAATATGTTCATGATCCTGGGGCCTAACGGTCCGTTTACCAATCTTCCGCCGACGATTGAGACCGAAGTGGAGTGGGTCTGCGACCTAGTTGGTTTCATGGAGCAGAACGAGCTCGCCTGTGTGGAGCCGTCTGCGCGAAGCGAGCAGGAATGGGGCAAGACTTGCCAGGACATTGCTGATCAAACGCTTTTTGCCAAGACTGATTCGTGGATCTTCGGTGCCAATATCCCCGGCAAAAGCAACAAGGTGTATTTCTACATGGGGGGATTGGGAGCCTTCAACGAACATTTGGCAGCGGTCAAGAACGATGACTACCGGGGCTTCAAGTTCAAGGCCGTCAGTCTCGAAGGCGCGACCAAGCGTCGCGTAACGGAGAACCTGCAATGAACTTGAACAACCCCGAACTCATGCGTCATCAAGCCTTTATCGACGGTGAATGGCTGGCGGCAGACAGCGAAGCCACGATCACGGTGAGCAACCCATCGACGGGCGCCACTATCGGCCAGGTGCCGCGCATGGGCAAGGCTGAGACACGCCGGGCCATCGAAGCGGCTGAGCACGCGTTGCCGGCCTGGCGTGAGCTGTCGGCCAAGGCGCGTGCCAATGCGCTGCGCCGTTGGTACGACTTGATTATCGAAAACCAGCATGACCTAGCGCACATCATGACGCTGGAGCAGGGTAAGCCGCTGCCTGAAGCGCTGGGTGAAATCGTCTTCGCCGCGTCCTATATCGAGTGGTATGCGGAGGAAGCGAAGCGGGTCTACGGCGATATCATCCCAGGCGCAACGAACAAGCGTCTGCTGGTCATCAAGCAGCCCGTGGGTGTTTGCGCCGCCATTACGCCGTGGAACTTTCCCAGCGCAATGATCACCCGCAAAGCCGGTCCGGCGCTGGCCGCGGGTTGCACAATGGTCATCAAGCCGGCCTCCCAGACGCCGTTCTCGGCACTGGCGCTGGTGTACCTCGCCGAACAGGCAGGCATTCCCAAAGGTGTGCTGTCGGTGGTCACGGGTGCTGCGGCAGAGATTGCCGAGGAGCTGACTAGCAACCCGGTCGTACGCAAGATTTCCTTCACGGGGTCCACTGAGATCGGGCGCCAGATCATGGGAAAATGCGCTGAAGACATCAAAAAAGTCTCTCTGGAACTGGGCGGCAACGCGCCCTTTATTGTATTCGACGATGCCGACCTGGACGCTGCCGTTGAGGGTGCGCTCGCTTCGAAGTTTCGCAATGCAGGGCAGACCTGCGTCTGCGCCAATCGCTTGTACGTGCATGACAAGGTGTATGACGCTTTCGTCGACAAACTGGCTTGCGCGGTGGGCGCTCTGAAGATTGGCGATGGTTTTAGCGAGGGCGTCACGCTTGGGCCGCTGATTGATGGCAAGGCCGTCGCCAAGGTACGCGAGCATATTGAGGATGCCTTGGCCAAAGGCGCCAAGGTAGTCCAGGGCGGTGGTGCACATACCCAGGGCGCCAATTTCTTTGAGCCCACGATCCTGGTGGATGTGCCGGACACCGCGCGCGTCGCCAAAGAGGAGACTTTCGGCCCGCTTGCACCGGTCTTTCGCTTCTTCGATGACGCCGAGGTCATCGCTAAAGCCAACGACACCGAGTTCGGCCTGGCGGCGTATTTCTACACCGCAAACCTGAGCCGGGTGTTTCGTTTGGGCGAGGCGCTGGAGTACGGAATCGTCGGAGTCAACACCGGCATTATCAGCTCCGAAGCCGCGCCGTTTGGTGGGGTCAAGGCGTCGGGTGTTGGCCGCGAAGGCTCCAAATACGGGCTGGAGGATTACCTGGAGATCAAATACCTGTGCCTGGCCGGCATTTGATCTGTAGCGCCCCATTTTTCAACTGATTGCTTTCTTGAATGACCGCCAGGGCGCTGCCCTGCGGTCCGGTCAACGCTGTGTCGTAAAACATAAAAACAATAGGATAAATCGACATGAACATCGCTTGGAAATTGCCGCTGGGGCTCGGGCTCCTGTCATGCATCGCTGTGCCGGCCTCGGCGGACGACGCCGCCTCGAGATGGGGGACCGGAGATTGGGGCGGGGTACGCAGTGAGCTACTGGAACAGGGCGTTGACGTGATCGTCGGTTACGTCGGCGAAGCTGCCACCAATGTCCACGGAGGCTATAACCATGACCGTACGGCGCGCTACACCGCGCAATGGGCACTGGGCACTCACCTGGACTTGCAAAAATTACTCGGCTGGAATGACGCAGAGTTCCAGTTGCTGGTGACGGAACGCAACGGTAACAACCTCTCCAACGAGCGCGTTTCTGATCCCCGCGCGCCACAACTCAGTTCGGTGCAGGAGGTGTGGGGCAGGGGACAGACCTGGCGCCTGACCCAGATGTGGTACCGCCAGAAATTTTTCAACAGCGCCCTGGATCTCAAGTTCGGCCGCGTGGGCGTCAACGAAGACTTCGCCAGTTTTCCCTGCGACTTCCAGAGTCTGTCGTTTTGCAGTGCCCCCATCGGCAACGTCGCCGGTGATGTCTGGTACAGCGGACCAGTGAGCCAGTGGGGCGGGCGCGTGCGCTATAACCTCGATGATCGCTGGGCGGTGCAGGTCGGGGTGTATGAGCAAAATCCGTCGTACCTGGAGACAGGCAACGGTTTCAAGCTCAGGGGCAGTGGCACCAAAGGCGCGTTGGTGCCGGTGGAGGTCATCTGGAAGCCAACCGTCGGTAAAGATGCCTTACCCGGTGAATACCGCTTGGGTTACTACCACAGCAGTGCCAGCGCCAACGATCTGTACGACGACGTCAACGGTAACCCGCAGGTGTTGACCGGCCAGGCGCCAAAGTCACGCAGTAGCAAACACGGCGCATGGATAATCGGCCAACAGCAGCTCACAACCCGTAACGGCGATGCTTCGCGCGGTCTGAGTGTTTTTGCCAGCCTGACCGTGCATGACAAAGCCACCAGCGGTATCGAAAGCTTCCAGAATATCGGCGCGGTCTACAAAGGCCCGTTTGATGCGCGGCCCCAAGATGACCTCGGCGTGGGTATCGCACGTCTCAAGGTGAATGACGACGTGACCAAGCGCCAGCGCCTTATCAACGACACCACGGGCATCAGTGATTACGACGACCCACAGTACGTTCCTGTGCAGCACAGCGAATACAACATCGAACTTAATTACGGCGTACACGTGACCAACTGGCTGACCGTGCGCCCGAACGTGCAGTACGTGCGCAATCCAGGTGGCGTATACGAGGTGGACAATGCCTGGGTCGCCGGTATGAAGCTGCAGGCAAGCTTCTGAGCTTGGGCAGGTGTGTGAGCAGTCTGTAACCCCCATCACGAATAAGAAGGAACACCAGCATGACTAAGTCCTTGGGAAAAGTCGCTTTTGTAACCGGTGCCGGTCAAGGGATCGGAGAGGCCATTGCCTTGCGCATGGCGGCCGATGGTTTCGCCGTAGCCTGTGCCGATATGAACCTTGAAACAGCCTGTCAGGTGGCCGAAAACATCAGGAGAACCGGCGGCAAAGCCCTGGCGATTAAGGTCGATGTGGCCGACCGCGAGGATGTTTTCAAGGCCGTGCAGGCAGCGGTGGATGGTTTGGGTGACCTGCATGTGGTCATCAATAACGCAGGCATTGCGCCCATTGCGCCCATCGAATCGATTACGCCAGAGATCTATCGCCGCACGTTCGACATCAACGTGGGCGGTGTGCTCTGGGGCATACAGGCAGCAGTAAAGGCGTTCAAGGCGTTAGGTCACGGCGGCAAAATCATCAGCGCTTCTTCGCAGGCGGGTCATATCGGCAACCCTGACCTGGCTGTGTACGGCGGGACCAAGTTTGCCGTGCGTGGTATCACCCAGACCGCAGCTCGGGAATTGGCTCATCTGGGTATTACGGTAAACGCCTACTGCCCTGGCATCGTAAATACACCGATGATGCGCAAGGTTGCCCAGGACGTGGCTGATAACGCCAATCAAAGCATTGAATGGGGGATGGAACAATTTGCCCAGCACATCACCTTGAAACGGCTTTCCCAGCCCGAGGACGTGGCAGCCTGTGTTTCGTTTCTGTCTGGCCCTGACTCTGACTACATGACAGGGCAGGCCGTGATCATTGATGGCGGAATGGTATTTAACTGATTCGTCATTCTTGCAGAGGAGCGCTCAAGCGTGCACCCGTTGAGCGTTTCACGCATGCGACGTGAGGGAAAGAGATGACTATCACCAAATGTATTGCATCGCCGGGCAAATTTCTGGTCCAGGCCGATGCGTTGGTAAATTTAGCGGTCCATGGTAAGGCCTTCGGGGCCAATGCGTATCTGATCTGCGATCAATTTATCGTTGGCCGGGTTCATGAGAAAGCGATGCCAGGGTTCAACAACGAACAACGCGCAGAGTTGGCGGTGTTTGGAGGGCAGTGTTGCGACAGTGAAATCAACCGGCACGTGGAAGCGGCGCGTGGTGCTGATTATGTCGTCGGGATAGGGGGCGGGAAAACACTGGATACCGCTAAGGCGGCGGCACACTTCCTGGAAAAACCCGTGCTGATCCTGCCTACCCTAGCCTCTACGGACGCGCCCTGTACTGCGATTTCGGTGATTTACAACGAAGACGATACGTTTAATCGCTATTTGTTTTTATCCAAAAACCCGGACGTTGTTTTAGCCGATACACGCATTCTGGCCGAGCAACCCCCGCGTTTTTTTGCTGCGGGCGTGGGTGACGGTCTGGCCACATATTTCGAGGCGCGGGCGTGTTTTTCCGCGCATCGCGACAATCTGATCCTGGGCAATGACGGCAAGATGCTCAAACCCACATTGATCGGGTTTGCGATTGCGCAAAAGTGCTACGAGACCATCAAAAAGTATTCGGCCCAAGCGGCATTCGCAGTGCAGAAGAAAGCCATTACCGCCGCCCTGGAGAATACGATTGAGGCCACCATCTACATGTCGGCGGTCGGGGCTGAGTCGGGTGGTTGCGCCGCTGCGCATGCGATCCATAACGGGATGACCAACGTGCATGATCTGCACGGCGCGCAGCACGGAGAAAAGGTTGTGTTCGGCCTGTTCACCCAGCTCGTGATGGAAGCTGCACCTATGGCGGAGATTGAGGAGGTGGTGGACATTGCCATGGCCGTGGGTTTGCCTCTGACGCTCGAAGACTTGGGGCTCAAACACTTCAAAGAAGCGGAGTGGAGAAAAGTCGCCGAGTTGGCCTGCGATAAAAACGACACGATGCACAACATGCCTTTCACGGTGACGCCGGACCTTGTGTATGACGCGATCGTGGCGACTGACGCATTGCTGCGTGGTTTCAAGCGACAAAAGGCTGTGCACTAGCCACTTGATTGGGTGCCCGTGTTGAGGCGTTTACAGCGCTCGAAAACGGTTTGGCGCCGTCAATTGTTCAAATCGATTGGAGGCGCCTTTTTTAGTGCAGAACTGACGGTTACCCGTATCAGTGAGTCTGCGCGATGCCTTTGAGCTTGGCGACTTGGGTTGCCAATACATCCATCAAGTCCGGGGATAGGCAGTCGTAGGTCTCCAGTCCGATTGAGCGCAGACGTGTACGGATGCCCTTCATCTGCTCAGGAGGGGTGCCGGTTTCAATGATCGAAGAAACGAACGCCGCGAACCCCGGTGCAGACCAGCCCGTTTGCGGGGACAATTCGGTATGAACGAAGTCCAGACCATAAAACGCGTGATCCTTGTTCTCGATACGTCCGTACAGGTGTGCATGACACGCCTTGCAGGCATGGCGCTGAATAACCGCCGTATCGTCAACGATAGCGAGCTTCTGCGCGTTTGCGGTGACGCTGACATTCGCCCGTGGCACGACCGCGATCACGGCGAATTTGGCACCCTCCGGTTTCCAGCATTTACTGCAACCACAAGCGTGGTTATGAAGTGTCTGAGCATCGATGGCAATTTCGACTTTATCGGTGGGGCACAGGCATTGCAGCGTGCCTCCGGCAAAGTTCGTGGCGGCAGGGGATAGACCGCTATCCAGGGAAGGATGAAGTTTTATCTCGGTCACAAGGTATCTCCAGATCGATAACGAGCGTGGGAAGGCGACAGGGCCTTGCGGCCCTGAGCCTAACTTCAGTACTTGATGACAGTGCGGATCGACTTGCCTTCATGCATCAGGTCGAACGCTTCATTGATGCGCTCCAATGGCATGGTGTGCGTCACGAAAGGCGCGAGCTCGATTTCACCTTTCATCGCGTCCTCAACCATTTTTGGCAGCTGAGTGCGACCTTTGACGCCGCCGAAAGCGGAGCCTTTCCAGGTACGCCCGGTGACGAGCTGGAACGGACGGGTCGAAATTTCCTGCCCGGCACCTGCTACACCGATGACGATCGATTGGCCCCAGCCACGGTGTGCACTTTCCAGCGCGGCGCGCATGACATGAACGTTACCGATGCATTCGAACGAGTGGTCGACACCCCATCCGGTCGCTTCGATGATGACTTGCTGGATAGGCTTATCATGATCCTTCGGGTTGATGCAGTCAGTGGCGCCGAAAGACCGGGCGAGCTCAAATTTGCCAGGGTTGGTGTCGACGGCAATAATGCGTCCGGCTTTGGCCTGACGCGCGCCTTGAATCACGGCGAGCCCGATACCACCGAGTCCGAATACCGCGACGGTGTCTCCCGGTTGCACCTTGGCCGTGTTGTGCACTGCACCAATGCCGGTGGTGACGCCGCAGCCAAGCAGGCATACATGCTCATGGTTGGCCTGCGGATTGATCTTTGCGACGGATACTTCAGCCACCACGGTGTACTCGCTGAACGTCGAGCAACCCATGTAGTGGTATAGCGGTTGACCATTGTAGGAAAACCGAGTGGTGCCATCCGGCATCACGCCTTTGCCTTGTGTTTCACGGACGGCGACGCACAGGTTGGTTTTGCCAGACTTGCAGAACAGGCACTCGCCACATTCGGCGGTATAAAGCGGAATGACATGATCACCGGGCTTGAGGCTGGTAACGCCTTCACCGACCTCAACGACCACGCCTGCACCTTCGTGCCCTAATACAACAGGAAACAGACCCTCGGGATCATCGCCCGACAGCGTGAAGGCATCGGTATGGCACACACCGGTGTCGGTAATCTTGATCAGCACCTCGCCAGCGCGTGGCGGCGCAACGTCGATCTCGACAATCTGAAGTGGCTTGCCGGGTTCAAATGCAACTGCAGCACGGGATTTCATAAAGCTTTATCTCCAAGTGGTAATACTTTCAGGCCGAGGCGTTGGTCTGGATCGAAGAGGCTTGCAGGCGATGGCATGAGCTCAGTACCCACCACTGACCCTATTCATCGATGAGTTTTTGCCAAGCGGGGCGAAAGCAGCCGGAACGTCTCCATCAGCACTATTTGTAGTGCAACGGAGTATCCGGACAAGGGCGTCAATCGCGGGAATCGGGTTACCGGAAAGCTTAGGCGTTCATCAGAAAAACAAACATGCCCGTTCTGTTTGGTGACTACGGTCGGTTTGTTTCTAATCAACTGAGCGCTAACGGCTCACGCAGGTAGACGCTCAATCGGTCTGGTGATTTGCCGCTCTCAGCGGGTGGGCCAACAGGTCAGCCAGTTGATGAGTAAAGCGCTGAAGCGTGACCTCGTTTCGCGTAAAAAAATGTACAGAACCGACTCTGTGTTCCTCGATCAATTCGGCCTTCTTGAGCAATGACAAGTGCTGGGACACCGTCGATTGTGCCAGCCCGCAACGCAGGGCAATCTGGCCAGCGCACACGCCGAATTCGCGACCGTAGGCTTGCTGAGGGAAATACCGAATCGCGTCTTTCAGCCAGCCAAGTATCTTTCGTCTCAGCGGGTGTGCGATCGCATGCAGGATCAATTGAGGGGAAGGCGAAGGCGAAGCGAGCATCGCTTGCTGATCAGTATTGGACATGTCTGATCCTCGATTTCATAGCGCTGGCAAGCCTCATGTCGAGGCCTGCACAGACAGTGCACACGACATCCGACTGGCATCAGTCGAGCAGGTCGGCAATGGATTCGGCGGCAATCTGATACGAGCGGCAACGTGCCGCGGGGTCATAAATCCTCGCATCGATGATCACTTCATCCACCTGAGTGGTAGCGATGAACTGGCGCAGCCAACTGCCGACATCGTCCACGTCACCCACTGCAGTGCAAGACATGGCTTGGGCCAGGCTCTGTCGATCATAGGCGGAGATCCGCTCCATATAGCCTTCTTCCGGACGCGGTAATGGGCCTGCCTTACCAGCGTACAAATGGCTGACCCACTGTCGATGTGAGCTGGCGATGTAGTCAGCCTCGGCCCGGGAAGGGGCCGCGAAGACATTTGCACCAGCGATAACATAGGGGCTGCTTAAAACGGTCGAGGGTCGGAACGTACTGCGGTAGTGGTTAATCGCTTCCATCAAAAAACGCGGGGCAAAATGCGAAGCGAATGCATAGGGCAATCCCATTTTTGCCGCAAGGTCAGCACTGTTGATACTGGAACCCAGCAACCAGAGCGGGATGTCGTGGTGCCCCGGGATTGCCCGCACCGGCTGTTTGCCGTTGTCCGTCAGATAGTCCTGCACTTGTCGCAGGTCTTGCGTGAAGTCGCGTTCGGAGGCGTCGCCGCGCAAGGCGCGGATTGCTGGCCCGGCTGATCCAGGCGCTCTGCCAATGCCCAGATCGATACGCCCCGCAAATAACGTTTCCAACGTTCCGAACTGCTCCGCGACTACGAGGGGCGAGTGGTTAGGCAGCATGATCCCGCCAGAGCCTACGCGCAGGGTGCGTGTTGCTGCCGCCAGATGCTGAATCAGCAGGGTGGTCGCCGAGGATGCGATACCCGGCAGGTCGTGATGCTCGGCGATCCAGTAGCGTTTATAACCGTGAGCTTCCACGTGTTGCGCCAGCGCAACCGCATCATCAAGGGTGTCAGCGAAGGTTTTGTCTTCGCCAATCATCATCAGATCCAGTACAGAGAGGGCTGTCATTACAGGCTCCATTTCAAATCGGGTTCACAAGGCAATGCGGTCTTACTTCAATGGGAAGTTCGCCCATTGCGGATGGGCTTCAAGGCGTCGATCAATATCGCGCAGCGTTGCGAGGCATCGCTGGAGTTTCAGGTAGATGTCGCCACCATAATCCCAGCCGAGCACGCCAATGCTGCCGGTGTAGCCAACGCGATTCAGCGCGGCAATCAACGCGAAGTTGTCCATCTCGCCACGATCAACCGGCTCCATCGTGGCCACGCCGCCCCAGCCCAGTTGCGAAAGCGCGCTACCGGACGTCACCACTTGCATCAGCCATGGCTTCATTGCCAAGAGGCGTGCTTCAAGCGCTCCTTCCTGGCTGGCGTACCAGTGATAACCATTGAACGAGGCACCCAGGCACGGGTGAGCAAACAGTTCGCAGATCTGCACGACTTGTTCGGTAGTCTGGGTCACATGATGCAGATGGGGATACAGCGCGATTCGCAGTCCACGCTGCTCGGCAATGGGCAGCAGCGACTCGATGAATCCAAGAATGGCTTGAGCACCATTGACGCTGGTTTGTATCGCCAGCTCGATAAGCTCGACACCTTCGACGGTTTCAACGATGCGTTGTATCAGACTGTCGTTACGCCCCTCGTGTAGCACCAGATAAAGCCCCTCGACGTGCAAGCCGTGGGTTTCCCTGACACGGGGCAATAAAGTGAGATCGGTCAGCGGTGTACCACCCCAGGCCGCGACAGTGATGCCGTCATAACCCAGTTCGGCCAACATTTCGCACTGCGTTTGAAAGGCGTAAACGCCCATCGATGAGTAGAAAAATGAATCGAGTGCATGGATACGATGAGCCATGATTTATCTCCTGGGCTCAGCGCGGTGAGTCGGTCAGAACGGACCATTCGGGATGAACCGCCAACCGGTGCTCCATGGAGCGAAACGCAGTGACCGAACGGCGCAGGTTGCCATAGACGTCACCGCCCATACTCTCCCAGCCAAGAACGCCAAAGCGTCCGTCGAAACCACGACGTTCGAGGGCGCCCAACAACACGAAGTTGTCCATTTCCCCTTCATCGAGCGGTTCGATTGTCGCCAGGCCGCCCCATCCCAGTGGCGAGCGCCGGGTGCCGGCGATATTGACCTGTTTCAGCCAGGGCCAAACCGCATCAAGACGCTGTTCAAGAGCCTGCTCCTGCATCGCATACCAGTGATAACCGTTGAAAACGATATTGAGTAGCGGGTGGTTGAACTCTTCGCACAGTGCCACGGCTTCGGCGGTTGTCTGCATGCCGTAGCGCGCGTGGGGATAAAGATTGATCTCAAGGCCTCGACGCTCGCAGATCGGCAGCAGGTGCTCAAGCATTCTGCGGTCAGCGTCGGTGACTTCGTCGCCTGAATGCAGGGCCAGCTCAATCGTGGTGCAGCCCTCAATGGTTTCGAAGATGTTGGTTACAAACGATTCCAGACCTTGGCGATAGATCAGGTAGACGGCACCTACGTCCAGGCCCCAAGTGGGTTTGACCTGGGCAATCGACTGCAAGTCTTTACTCCAGGCAGATATCGTCATCCCTTGGTAGCCGAGTTCGGCGAGCATTTCGCACTGTGCTGCCAACGGGTAAGTGCCCAATGCGGTCTGAAAGATGAAATCCATGTGATGAAGAGGGCGATTCATGAGCGGGCCTGCATGGGTGAGGGTTCGACCGGAAGTGATGCACTGGGGAAGTGTGGGAGGAGGTATTCGCCCAGCTCATCGATGACTTCCGAGGCGTGACGTCGCTGAGGTTTGAAGTGCAGGGCAACGTGACCGACGCCCTGATCCTGTTGACGCTTCCAATGCTCGATCAATGCGTTGCGACCGGCACGCAGCACCCGACCCGCCTGCAGTGGAAAGTTCGGGTCGCGGTCCAGATCAAACAGGGTGCCGTAGCCGTAGGGCTTGTAAATCCCCTGGCCATAGACCGTGCGCCAGCGTTCGATGATTTGCGGAATCAGGATCGGATTGGAGATATACGAGAGAATGCCGTCGGTGTTTTCGCCAATCCACTCCAGCGACTGGCCGGCCTGACCCACAATAATGGTCGGCAGGCGTGAACCCACAGGCTTGGGGATAAGGTCGATATCACCATTCAACTGGCCATAAAACTTAGAGGCATGCACTGGCCAGTGGGTTTCGGTTGCAGCGCGGATGATCGCCAGCGCATCACGGAAACGCTCGGCGCGATTATTGAAATCAAACCCGAAAGCAGGGTATTCCACCGGACGGTCGCCGGTGGCCAGCCCGAGGATAAATCGTCCCCCTAGCAACTGATCGATGCTCGCGGCCTGTTTGGCAACGATCAATGGATCGCGTAAAGGGAGAACGATGCCCGCGGTACCGATGGCGATATTACGGGTCACGCCAGCCAGAAATCCGGCGTACACCAGAGGGTCAAGAATCTGCCCCACATCACCGAAGTTCGGGTCATAGAACGGTACATCGCGAAGCCAGATGGCGGAAAAACCAGCCTCATCAACCCGGCGAGCCAACTGCGCATGATCCTGCAGAGTCGGACCCGGACTGTCGGGGTAACTTTCCAAGGGGGCGATGAAGCCAAACGTCAGATGACCGGGCTGAAAAACCCGCGCATAACCGCGGTGCTGTTGCAGTTCCGGCGCACTCGTATAGCGAGAGGACATGATTTTCGAGGGCTCTTCTGTAATCCAGGATGGCAGAGGCTTCGCGAGGCGATACGCCTTGGGGTGAAGCCACGATTTCGGTGACTATAGGTTGTATGATGTGAAAGAAAAACAGGATGCAGTTCCGAACATTTATGAATAAAACGCTCAAATAGATCGGAGTCGTCATGGACCATTTTGGAGCGCTCGGCGCGTTCGTTCAGGCCGCGCAAACGCGCAGCTTTACCGAGGCTGGACGAAGAACTGGCGTATCTTCATCGGCTGTCAGCAAGGCCGTGGCACGTTTGGAGGAAGAACTCGGCGTCAGGTTGTTTCACCGCTCCACACGCGCGATAACGCTGACCTCCGAGGGCAGTGTGTTCCTTGAGCGCTGTCACCGTATTTTTGCGGAGTATGAGGTCGCCAAACGGGAGATCACCGAGGCTGCTGGTAAACCCCAGGGCAAATTGCGTCTGGGCTTGCCCCAGTTGGGCATGCGTTTGATGCCTCACTTGATTGCGTTTCAGCAGGCCTATCCCGACGTGGAGCTGGAGCTTGAATTCAGTGATCGGCTGGTCAACGTCATCGAGGAGGGTTTTGATGCGGTGATGCGTATCGGTGAGGTCGAAGACTCGCGCCTGACAATGCGCAAGCTCAATGGCTACAGCCATCGGCTCGTTGCATCGCCTGACTACCTTGCAACCCGTGGTACGCCTGCACGGCCGTCAGATCTCGCCGGCCATTCCTGCCTCCGTTACCGGTATCCAACCAGTGGCAAACTCGACCCTTGGCCACTGCTGACAAAAAAGGGTCAGGACAGCTATGAACCCGGGCAGTCGGCAACCGCCAATGCGATAGAGCCGCTCATGGCGATGGCTGAGGCTGGATTGGGAATCGCGTGCCTGCCGGATTTTTTTGTCGAAGATGCCATCACCGATGGAAGATTGGTTGCGCTTCTGGATCGCTACATGAGCGATCACCGTACGTTCAGCATTCTTTGGCCATCCAGTCGCCACCCTTTGCCGAAAATAAAAGCGTTCGTCAGCTTCATGACTGAGCGACTGGCGTGATGTGCCACCGTTGACCACAACGCAAAACGCCGATGCACTGGATTGCTCCAGTGCATCGGCATTCAAGTACTACGCAGAGAGTTACGCTGTGCGGGATGCCTTCGCGGCAAAGGCGCCGTCACCCAGCAGTGCAACAACCAATGCCGTCACGGACAAATAGATCGGGTATTCCCAGCCGCCGTTGGCATTGGTGAAACTCCAGCCGTTGCCGAAGTGGACGGTTGCGGCGACGAACAGCTGAACCACCGCCAAGGCGGCCACCCAGCGTGCGTAAACACCCAATACCAACATCAAGCCGCCGATCACTTCAAATGCCATGACCGGGTAAGCGAGGAAGCCCGGAAAACCGATGGATTCAAAAAAACCTGCGGTACCTGCGGGCGTGAAAACAAACACTTTGGTCAGGCCGTGAGCGATAAACATGATGCCCAGGGCGAGGCGCATCACAAATGCAGCGTAGGGGGCGGTGCGAGAGTCAATCATGGTGTAGCTCCTTTTTGTTTAATGAGTCAGTGACAGCGTTTGGGTCAGCCATGTCGAGAAGTCAGCCAGTTCTTCAGCGATGATCTCGTGGGCCATTTCGTAGAAATGGGTTTCGTGGACGACGCCGATTCGATCCAGCCAAGCGTCCGCTTCCTTTGCCCAGTCCACTGGCAATACGCCGTCGTGGTGACCGTGAGCGATGAATGCCGACACTGACTTGAGACGCTCAGGCGAGGCGACCTTCGGAGCAATCTCGCGCAGCATTCGGCCGCTGAGAATCGCAAAACCTTGCACCAGTTCAGGCTCGGTCACGCCCAGACTCGCGCTCATGATGCCGCCCTGACTGAAGCCTGCGATGACCGTCGGCAACTGGGGCAGTGCGTCTATAAAGGTGTGCAGCAGATGCCGGCTGGCTTCTGCTTGTTCTTGATTGAACGAAGGGCCATTACTGGTGAAGTTCACCTGATACCAGGCGAAGCCCTGAGGCCCGACCTGCAGGGGAGCACGCAGCAAAATCACTTCCAGACCTTCGGGTAGCGATTGAGCCATAGACGCAAGGTTGGCTTCATTCGACCCCACGCCGTGCAGCAGAATCAGTCGGCCCTTGGGCGCTGCAACGCTGCAGCCCTTGCGGAAAAAGAGGCCCGATTGCGGCTCGCGGGCCGCTTCGGAAAAAGTCGTATCACGCATGGTTGGTAACGCCTTGATTGAGAGGAGTGGATTCAGATCCATCTTCGTTTTTCGAGGAAAACAGGTAACTGTCCATCGCCAGCACGCCGTAGGACACGCCGCCTTCCAGCACGCGGGTGTCATAACGTTCGCCGGCGGCACCCAGAGCGATCAGCAACGGCAAAAAGTGCTCATCTGTCGGGTGAGCGCGCTCGGCAGAGGGCGCCTGTTGCCGGTAATCCAGGAGTTGATCGGTTTGCCCGGCACGCAGTGTTTGCGCGGTCCAGGCCGCGAAGGCCTTCACGTAATCCGCACCCTCGCGGGTCGCTCCGCGAAACTCATACAAGTTATGAGTCAGGCTGCCGGACGCTACGATCAGCACGTTCATGTCACGCAGTGGTTTAAGCGCTTCACCGAGTTTCCAGGCCTGATGGGTATCGAGCCGCGCGGGCATCGACACCTGAACCACGGGTATGTCGGCTTCGGGCGCCAAGTACATCAGTGGCACCCACGCCCCATGGTCCAGCCCGCGCTGGTGATCGAGTCGGGATGTCCAGCCTGCTGCCTGCAGCAGTTTGACGATGTGGGCAGCCAGGATCGGGGCACCCGGTGCCGGGTAGCGCAATTGGTACAACTCGTCGGGAAAACCGCCGAAGTCGTGAATGGTTTGCGGGGCGGTGCTCGCCGTGACATTGACTTCACCACGGGTCATCCAGTGCGGAGACAGGATGACAATGGCATCAGGTCGCGGCAGTTCGCGACCGAGCTCGGCCAGACGCGGACCAGCCAGACCGGGCTCGATGGCAAACAGCGGAGCACCATGAGACACAAACAGCAGGGGGAACGAGGTGTTCATGGTGAAAGCTCCAATGTGATTACTTGTTCAGCCAGACCGGGGCGATCGAGGTGCCCAGACCGGCGCCGTAGCCGAGGTAGATATTCAGGCCGGCGAGTGGCTCCAGGTAACGTGCGTTGATCAGTCCACCGGTGTTCACCGCATTCCAGCCCAGGCTGTAGGCGAGGGTGATAGCGGTTTGTTTGGCACGCTCACTGTCGCTGGCGACGAACACACTGCCTTTCTGGTTATCCGCGAACGTCGGACCATCGGCGAGTACTTGAGCGAACAAGGTGTTAAAGGCTTTGACGACGTGCGCTTGAGGCACTGCTTTGGCGATTTCTTCGCCGGCGCTGGTCTCGTGACCGATGGTCAGCGACATGTAGTCGGCGCTCAGCGGGTTAGTGATGTCGATGATCACCTTGCCAATCAGATCGCCCAGGCTTTGCAGCGCAGCTACGGCATCGGGGTAGGCGGTGGCAATTACTACGACATCGCTGTCGCCCAGAGCCTCTGCTGCCGGGTAAGCCTGTGCATTTTCAAACTGAGCAGCCAGTGCCTTGGCCTTTTCCATGTCACGGCCAGTGACTCGAACGATGTGTCCGGCGGCGGACAATTGCTTGGTGAACGCCGAACCCATGTTGCCGGTACCCACGACTGTAATTTTCATAGTGACTTCATCTCCGTTGATGTTCGTTTCGATGGGCTCAGTTTATAGGTTGTAAAAATGAGATAAATAAGGCGAAATGTGATTAATAGTTCCACTTAGTGAGACAGTTATGGACAGGGCGTTAGAGATGCAGGTGTTCTGCACGGTGGTGGATAAAGGCAGCTTCGTCGGCGCAGCCGAGCCGTTGGAGATGTCGAAGGCGGCTATTTCGCGTTACGTCAGTGGGCTTGAAGAACGCCTGGGCGTGCGACTGCTGCATCGCACCACACGCAAGCTTTCAATGACGGAGGAAGGGCGTCAGTTCTATCACCAGGCACGCGATGTACTGACGCTCATGGATCAAGCGGAAGAGGCGGTTTCGTCGTCGGCGCCCGAGCCGAGCGGTGTACTGCGGATCAATGCGCCGGTCAGTTTCGGGGTGCTGCACTTGGCTCCGGTGTGGGCAGACTTCATGAAGGTGTACCCCAACGTTGAACTGGATATCAGCCTGAATGACCGGTTGGTGGATCTGGTGGAGGAGGGCTTTGATGCCGCCGTTCGCATTGCGCGGATGGAAAGTTCTTCTCTGGTGGGGCGACGTCTGGCGGGTACGCGAATGTGCTTGTGCGCCTCGCCCGAGTACCTGGCCAATCACCCTGAGATTCGCTCGCTGTCTGACCTGAATGAGCATGGCGTGATCGCCTACACCAACTTTGCCAGCGGCAACGAGTGGCAGTTCGAAGGGCCTCATGGAAGCGAGACTGTGCGTACCCGCTCGAGTGTGCGCTGCAACAATGGTGATACCTGTCGAAGCATCGTGCTGGCAGGTGGTGGCATTGCCTTGCAGCCCAGTTTCATGGTGGCCGAAGACCTGCGCAAAGGGGATCTGGTTGAGATTCTGCCAGCGTATCAATCGGTGGAATTGGGCATCTATGTGGTCTATCCCACGCGCAAGCATCTGGCAACCAAAGTCCGCGTGTTGATCAACTTTCTGGCTGAGCGTTTCGCTCTCCCGCAATGGGAGCGCTAGAACAGGTTCAGCAAAAAATCCCGGCTGACAACAAGGGGGAGCATTCAGCCGGGCAAAAGGAGCCTGTATCAATTACGACCGTTGCAAGAAGCTGTGCAAATCTGCCGCAAACTTTTCCGGGTGCTTGAATGCCAGGAAGTGATCGCCCTGTTCCGCCTTGCTGTAGACATGCAGAACCGAGTCCGGGATCACGGCGTGCATCCATCGCTGGCTTTCCAGCCAGTCACTGTATTCGCCGGTAAAGATCGCCGTAGGAACATCAATTTTGGTTTCAATGACATCGCGCCAATCGTTGGTAGCGTGATCGAAAAGCACCAGGCCAGTGAACGCCATGTCGTCCTTCACCACAACCTGTACCAGGCTAATCACATTGTGAAAATAAGGGGAGTCGAGCGCCATCGCCCGCTCGACAACCCGACTGCCAGAAATCAACTGGTTGGTGGGCGTCATGTTGACGTAGGACGCGATCATGCGTTCCGGCGATGTGGTGAATGCGCCGGCCTCCAGTCGCTGCTGTTCCGTCCAGTCAGCGTGGCAGTAGATTGAGGGGGCCTGGTCAATGATGCTAAGGGTGCGAATACCTTGTGTGCCGAAAAGATCAATATAAGCCCACATGATCGAGGCCCCCATCGACCAGCCACAATAGTGCGCTTGGGGCAGATCCAGATGCTGCGCAAATTCCTTCACGTCCATGGCGTAACGCGAGATGCGATTACCCTTTACGGTTTTCTCCGAAAGCCCCTGGTTGCGAACATCAAGCACGTAGACGTGATAGTGCTTGCTGAGGATTTGCATAAGGTGGAAATACATCGCGCCGTTCGCCGACCAGCCGGGAATGAAGATCAACGGCTGACCGCTACCAGCTTCCCAGTACGCCAGGCTCACGCCGTCGCCCGTAGTGAAGCTGCTGATTTTCAGCTCTTCAAAGTCCGAAGCGCGGAACGCCTGGCCAATGATTTCGTGCGGAAAGTAAAAGTCTTCGCCGAGCAATTCGGAGATCGATTGATTTTTCAGCGGGTATTTCACAGTCCTTCCCATGCCTTTAAAAGTCGTGTCTGAACAGGCGAATGCCTCGCCAGGTGCAGTGATTCGCTGCAACACCACGATAGGCCTTGGACAGTAGGGGAATAAATACTCAAAATGCCCGAACATTAGAAACGGATTGTTGGGAATGGATCGTCTGAGCAGCATGGCGGCATTTGTTAAAGCCGTGGAGATGGGGTCTTTCAGCGCCGCCGGTGACGCGTTGCAAATGTCGGCGCAACTGATTGGCAAACATGTCCATCATTTAGAGCAACACTTGGGCGTACGCTTGCTCAATCGCACGACTCGACGACAGAGCCTGACTGACTTCGGGCGTGAATTCTATGAGCGTTCCAAATTCATCCTTGCGGAAGTAGAGTCGGCTGAGAACCTGGCCGCGCACACTCAGGCTTTGCCCAGTGGGCGCTTGAGGATCAATGCTCCCGTCAGCTTCGGCATGCAGTCTCTTGCGCCGCGACTGCCTGAGTTCATGGAAGCCAATCCGTTGGTGAGCATCGAGCTGAGCCTCGCCAACCGTGCAATCGACCTCATCGATGAAGGTTTCGACGTGGTATTCAGGGTCGGGCAATTGGCTGACAGCGGCCTGGTTGCCCGAGAATTGGCGCCCTATAAACTCGTGCTCTGCGCTGCACCTTCCTATCTGCAAGGCAAGCCTGCGATCGAAACACCCTGGAACCTTCAGGACCATGAATGCTTGGGTTTCTCGCATACGGAATTGCGCACACACTGGACATTCAATGGCCCGGAAGGGACGGTGGTTGTTCCGGTTGGCAGCCGCTTCATGGCGGATCACGGCGAACCGCTGTTGTGTGCCGCATTGGCCGGCCAGGGCATATTGCTGCAGCCGGAGGAACTGGTTCGCCAATCACTTGAGAACGGTGAGCTGGTTTCTTTATTGCCCGACTATCCACCGCCTAGTCGCCCACTGCATGTCTTGTACGCGCCGGATCGCAGGCTGACGCCAAAATTGCGCAGTTTTCTCGACTTCGCTATAGCGGCGTTTGGAGCCGACTCGATCGCGCCCGAGCGCTTTTGAAACAAACTGTTGTAGATCCCCATTCCGAATCGATATTTATCCAGCCGAGGGCAGCCCATACAGTGGCAGCTTTGTTTTCTACGCTGACAGTAGAAACAGATGACGGGTAGAAATACCCGCTCATTCTTGACGGAGAAATGATGAATATTCAACTCGATAGCAAACACGCACTGGTCACCGCTTCTACCGGAGGTATTGGTTTCGCCATTGCCAAGGGGCTTGCACAGGCCGGCGCAGCGGTTGTTATAAACGGTCGCAGTGAACGCTCGGTCAACGACGCGATCGCTCGGTTGCACGCGGCAGTGCCCGGCGCGACCGTCAGTGGTGTGGCTGCGGATCTGAGTTCTGCCGAAGGCGTGGAGGTCTTGCTCGCTGGTGTCAGTGGCATCGACATCCTGGTGAACAATGCAGGCATTTATGAGCCACAGGATTTCTTTGAAACAGACGATGAGGTCTGGAACAACTACTGGCAAACCAACGTGATGTCCGGCGTTCGCCTCAGTCGTGCATTGCTGCCTGCCATGGTTGAGAACGGTTGGGGCCGGGTGGTGTTTGTCGCCTCCGAGTCGGCCCGAAATATTCCCGCGGACATGATCCATTACGGTGTGTCAAAAACGGCTCAGTTGGCTTTGGCTCGAGGCCTCGCAAAACGCGTGGCTGGCAGCGGTGTGACCGTCAACAGCGTCCTGCCTGGGCCGACGCTATCCGATGGTGTGGCAGACATGATGAAGGGTGAAGTCGAGCGCACCGGCAAATCGCTGGAGACGGTCGTCGCTGATTTTGTGATGCAGCATCGCCCGAGCTCGATCATCCAGCGTGCAGCCACTGTGGAGGAGGTGGCCAACATGATCGTTTATGTGTGCTCACCGCAAGCATCGGCCACCACGGGGGCTTCACTCAGAGTCGATGGTGGCGTAGTCGACGACATCGTCTGATTCGAAACAATCGGAGACCCATGCCGGCCTGCGTCATGGGTCTTTTTTGTTCTTAGCCTGGAGCCTTTGCGATGATGCTGCATTCAATCGCTGTCGCGGCGACTCTTTTAGTAGGAGTGGTGATGGCAAGTGATCAAAAGGCCCGCGCGTATACAGCGCCCGCTGAATATCAGCTTTCGGGCGTTTCGCTGGTCGAGACGCTTTATCAAGGGCAGCACACCTTAGCGCTGCAAATGCCCGGTTCTTCCTATCAGGACCCTACCCGGGAACGATTGCTCGATAGAAATTTCATGGCGTGGCTGCCCATGGATTTCGGCGATGGCTCCATCGAAGTCGACGTCGCCAGTGACTTGGCGAAAGACGCACCTGAATACGCGCGTGGATTTGTCGGTGTTGCCTTTCGAATAGACGGGGCAGGGCACTTCGAAAGCATTTACCTGCGACCGACCAACAGTTCGGCGGATGACCAGATACGACGCAATCATTCTGTGCAATACGCCGGTTATCCAGACTTCAGATTTGATCAGCTTCGCAAAGAATCGCCGGAAAAGTACGAGACCTACGCCGACCTCGAGTTGGGTCGATGGATTCATATGAAGTTGGTGATCAAAGGCTCAAACGTTGATCTGTTCCTGGATCACAACGAGAAACCAGCGTTTATCGTACGGGATCTGAAGTACGGGGCGGCGCAGCGCGGGGGAGTGGGTATCTGGATCGAGTCCGGGACAGTCGCGCACTTCAGAAATCTGCGGATTTCCAGCGACGACAAGGGTTGAACTTCAAAGGCTTGTAATGCCTTTGAATAGATCAATACCCCGGCGAAGTAAGGGATCAATCTGACTTCGCCGGGGGGCGTGTGCTTACACGAACTGCAGAACGTCGTTGACGGCCTTGCGTGGCTTCTGCGGCCAGTTGGTCGCACCCGGGTAGCCAACGGTGACCAGCATGACCGGAATTTCCAGGTCAGACAGACCAAACTCCTTGGCCACCGCCGACTGATCGAAGCCGATCATTGGCGTAGAAACCAAGCCTTGGCCCTTCGCGGCCAGCATCAGTGTCATGGCTGCCAGTGAGCCGGAACGAATCGCCTCATCACGCTGCAGTTGTGGGTTTTCCTTGTACATGCCTTCAGCTGCACCTACCCACATGTCGTAGATGGCCTGATCAATGATGCCGGCGTCCAAGGTAGGTTTAAGCGCCGATGGCAATGTCTCGTGCGGATTGAGTGTGCCGCAGACGATAAATGTCACGGCAGCGTCGACGATCTTCTGCTGCCCCCACGCCAGTGGCAGGAGACGAGCTTTTGCTTCGGCGCTGCGTACGGCGAGGAATTTCCAGTTTTGCAGATTGAACGCGGAAGGCGCGTGGGTAGCCAACTCGATCAGCTCGGCAACCTGTTGATCGCTCAGGCTGCGCTCATTGTCATAGCTGTTGGCGGAAATTCGCGATTTGATAATGTTTGCGATATCGGACATGAGGGTCTCTGTGCGGGAAGACAGTGCGCAGACCCAGTCATTGAAGTGGAGCCTGCGCCGTCTGAAAATTAGCGGCTGAAACCGTCGAATGGGGTCATGTACACAGCCCCGAACGGATCCAGACGTTTACGGATTTCGGCGTCAGGCGTGCCATACACAACCAGGCTGGTGACGGTGCACAGTTCTAGAAAACGCTGACCGAATGGTGCAAACGTGGTGTCGACGTGGCTGACCACAGCACCGACGTTGTAGCGCTCGAGAATGTGAACGACGCTGTTGTCTTCGTTGACACTGTATTCGTAAACCAGTGTGCCCGGCTCAGCGCTGGTGGCTTCGACAATGTTGGCGATCAGCGCTTTGAATTCGGGGAAGTCAGCGGGTTTGACCGCGAGGGAGAACAGGCAGGAGATATGTGGATGCATGGCGGGTTTTTCCTTAGACGCTAGTGAGAATGCATCGCTGACCTAGCCGATGCAGGCGTTAACGATCGGGTCAGGATTTCTCCGGTGCCTCTCCAAACAATTTGCCGGCACCGGCCCAGTCGGAGGCGGCGACGTCTTCAAAAATGACGTAGATGTAGTTCGCATCAGTACCGGTGTGCTTGACGATGCTCGCGGTGATGTCTGCGGCAACAGCGGCTTTCTGCTCGTGTTCTTTACCTTCAAACCAGCTGACTCGTACGACAGGCATGGCAAATTCCTCTTTAGACATTGATCTGGATAATCGGTGTGCTTGCACGCTTGAAGCGCGTTGCACCGATGTTTTTCGAGGCTCAATGCTAATGTCGAATCATCTGGCGATAAATAGCCTGAAACTATAATCTGGGTAGATCCAAACTCTACAATCAGTTGATTCGCATGATTCCTGTCGATTCGTTTCAGGGTGTTATCACCTTCGTGGTCGCCGCCCGATCAACCAGTTTCACTCAGGCCGCAGATCGCCTCGGACTATCCAAATCGGCCGTGGGCAAATCAATTGCGCGGCTTGAGGATCGACTGGGCACACAGCTGTTCCACCGCACCACACGACGAATCTCTCTGACGGCCGACGGCGAAGCGTATTTCACCGCGTGCTCCACAGCGCTCGAGGAAATCGGCGCAGCGGAAAGTGGCCTCGGGCCGGGGGCAGGGGAGCCATCCGGTCGCTTGCGAGTGGACATTCCTGTGGCGTTTGGACGCCGGGTCGTCGCGCCATTGCTGTTCGAGATCGCCAACAAATACCCCGCACTGCAACTGAACATGACGTTTTCCGACCACATTGTTGATCCGTTTGAGGAAGGCATTGATCTCTTGGTGCGCTTCGGTGAGCTGAAGGACACCAGCGGCTTGGTAGCACGCCGGCTTACTCGCCAACGCTGGGCGATTTGTGCGGCGCCCGGGTATCTGCAGCGCTTTGGAGTTCCACAAACACTGGAGGACTTAAGCCATCACCATTGCATCGTCGGGCATCGTCGCGGCCAGCCGTTGTCGTGGCGCGTCAGGCAAGGCGCGGAAACTGTCCGTTATGCGCCACCGTCCACGCATCAAATAGGCGACGGCGAAGCGATGATTCTTGCCGCCGTCGCCGGGACAGGCTTGTGCCAGATGCCGCGCTGCCTGTTCAGAGAAGACCTGGAGGCGGGGAGGCTGGTCGAAGTCCTGAAAGATTACGAGCCTGATCCGGTTGATGTACATGCTGTCTGGCCAAAGGTCTCGCATCTGCGGCCGAAAGTCAGGTACGTGGTCGATGAGTTGGTAAAACTTTGTGAGCATTGGCAGTGACCTGCTGCCATGGCGCCCTTAGCGTCTGAAACTCAATCGCTGAAGAGATCAAACATCAGTTGCCGGAACCATTTGTTGGCCGGATCGCGGTTGTATTTGGTGTGCCAGAACATATTGATCGCAATCTCCGGCAGCGGTAATGGCAACGGCAGGATGGTCAAACCGAACGGTCCGCTACAACTGCTGGCGAAGCGCTCAGGCACGGTCGCGACAAGATCGGTGTTCTGCAAGATATGCCCTACCGCCACAAAGTGCGGCACCTCCAGGCGTATCTGGCGTTGCAGGCCAGCCCGCTGCATGTGCGTGTCGATCTCACCATGTCCGGTACTGGCCGCAACGATTCTCACGTGCCCATATTCACAAAAACGTTCTCGCGTCATGGGTTGTTGTGTCAGCGGATGATCCTGGCGGCACAGGCACACGTATCGATGATGGAACAAACGCCGTTGATAGAAGCCTGCCTGCAAATCGGGCAGTAATCCGACCGCCAGATCCACTTCGCCGCTGGCAAGACTTTCAGACAGTCCCGCATTGCTGCGCAGCGTGCTGACCGAAATTCCGGGGGCCTGCTTGAGCAGGGCCTCAATCAATCGCGGCATGAAGTAAATCTCACCGATGTCGGTCATCGCTACGACAAAGCGTTTCTGGCTGGTGGCCGGATCGAACTCGTCTTGGCGATTGATCGCGCCGTGCAGTAGGTTGATTGCCTGAGACACCGGCTCGGCCATTTGCAACGCGTAGGGCGTTGGTTGCATGCCTTGATGGGTGCGTACAAACAATTCGTCATTGAGTGAGGTACGCAGACGCTTGAGTGCGTTGCTCACGGCCGGCTGAGTGAGGCCAAGCGTTTCAGCCGCACCGGAAACACTGTGGTCGATCAATAGTTGATGAAAGATCACCAGCAGGTTCAGGTCGAGTTCGCGTAGGTGCATTGCAGGCAGCTCGGGAGGAGTGACGAGGCTGCAAGCATACCAGTATTCAGGTTAGTGATAGGTAGTATGGGAGTGAGGCCATTTATCAATGTTTTGTGAATAGTCATGATCGAGCTATTCCAAAAACAACATAAAGGTTTCCCCATGAATAGCCCTAAATCTGTCTTGCAAGTCGCTATCGTTGGCGGTGGTATCGCAGGTGTCGCCCTCGCACTGGATCTGTGCCGTCATCAACATCTGGACGTTCAACTGTTTGAAGCTGCACCGGCATTCGGCGAAGTCGGTGCAGGTGTTTCATTTGGCGCGAACGCGGTAAGGGCCATCGAAGGTCTCGGCATCGGCAAGCCCTACGAGCAAATCGCCGACCGGACTGCTCAGCCCTGGCAGGACATCTGGTTTGAATGGCGTCGGGGTGTCGATGCCGGCTACCTCGGTGCAAGCATTGCTGAAGGTGTCGGTCAGTCTTCAGTACACCGCGCAGACTTTCTCGATGCGCTGGCCAGTCAATTGCCAGAGGGCATCGCCGTTTTCGGTAAACGCGCAGTCAGCGTAGATGAGACGGGTGATCGCGTCAGTGTCCAATTCACCGACGGTACGCACCATCAGTGCGATCTCTTGATTGCAGCAGATGGAATCAAATCCTCCATTCGTGATTACGTACTTCAGGGCTTGGGCCAGCCTTTGGTCGCCCCGCGCTTCAGTGGCACCTGCGCCTACCGCGGAATGATCGACAGCTCGCAACTGCGCGATGCCTATCGTGCGGCGGGCGTCGATGAGCATTTGATCAACGTTCCGCAAATGTATTTGGGCCTCGATGCCCACATCCTGACTTTCCCGGTCAAACAGGGCCGACTGATCAACGTCGTGGCATTTGTTTCGGATCGGACTGACGCCAACCCGGTATGGCCCGCCGACAAACCCTGGGTGAAAAACACCACCCAGGCCGAGATGCTCGAAGCCTTCAGCGAATGGGGAGATGCCGTTCGCGTATTGCTTGAATGCATTCCCAATCCCACCCTTTGGGCACTGCACGAACTGGACGAATTGTCGGGTTACGTCCACGGCCGTGTCGGGCTGATCGGCGACGCGGCGCACGCGATGCTGCCGCATCAAGGCGCCGGAGCCGGACAGGGGCTGGAAGATGCCTGGTTACTGGCACGCCTGCTGGCCGATCCGCGGGTTTTGCAACGTGACGCGAAGCAGGTGCTTGAGGTGTATGACGCCATACGCCGTCCGCGTGCTTGCCGTGTTCAACGCACATCCTGGGAAGCGGGCGAACTTTACGAGTTCCGCGACGCCAAGGTAGCGGACCAGGAGCCACTGCTCTCGACAACGCTGGCCAGTCGCTTTGACTGGTTGTGGAACCACGACATGCAAGCCGACCTGGCTGAGGCGCACACCCGGCTCGGATGGGCACAAGCCGTCTGACTCCCTGCCGGCCGCTCGCCAGTCCGTAGCGACTGGCGTCGTCCGCGTCCAAGAACAAAAGGTGAATCATCATGACCGTCAGCATTTCCCAAACCGCTGAAATCCGCGAATTTTTTCAAGACGCAGCCGGGATGAAAAACCAGGCTGGAGACCCGCGCAGCAAACAGATTGTGCTGCGAATTCTGCAGGAAACTGCGCGACTCATTGAGGAGCTTGAGATCAGCGAAGATGAGTTCTGGGCAGGGGTCGAGTACATCAATCGACTGGGTAAAAACAACGAGGCTGGGCTCTTGATGGCTGGGTTGGGGATCGAGCATTTCCTTGATCTTCTCAACGATGCCAAAGAGGCGGAAGCAGGGCGCAGCGGCGGAACACCGCGCACGATCGAGGGGCCGCTGTATGTGGCCGGCGCGCCGCTTTCTCAGGGATATGCGCGGATGGACGATGGCAGCGAAGACGCTATCGCCACACCGATGTTTCTAGACGGCCAGGTCCTGGACACTCTCGGACAACCGATTGCCGGTGCGCTGGTAGATCTTTGGCAAGCCGACAGTAAGGGCAACTACTCCCACTTCGACAAAAGCCAATCGCCGTTCAATCTGCGTCGGCGCATCGTGACCGACGCGCAAGGGCGTTATCGCGTCAAAAGCATCGTGCCGTCAGGTTATGGCTGTAACCCTCAAGGACCGACTCAAGAGTGCCTCAACCATCTGGGCCGGCATGGCCAGCGCCCGGCGCATATTCATTTCTTCGTCTCGGCTCCGGGTTATGAGCATTTGACCACCCAGATCAACCTTTCCAACGATAAGTATCTCTGGGACGACTTCGCCTATGCCACCCGGGATGGCTTGATTGGCGAGGTGCATTTCGTTGATGACGAAAACCAATCCATCGCTCACGAAGTGTCGGGGCGTTTTGCACAAATGACCTTTGATTTCCAGTTGCGTCACGCTGCCAGCGCTCAGGCGCAACAACGCAGCAATCGCCAGCGTGCTCTGCAAGACGCGTAGGTCGCTGCCGGATAACCCATTCATTATTCAAGAGGATAAGTTCATGTCCCACACCGCGCTCATGCCTATCGAAGTCAAAGTCGCCGTCTTGCGTGAGGCAGGCGGCAAACTTCAGTTTGAACGTGCCGAGTTGGCCGTTCCGCGTCCCGATGAAGTTCGTGTACGCATCGTTGCCACGGGGGTTTGCCACACCGATATGGTCGTACGCGACCAACTTTTTCCGACACCGCTGCCCATCGTTCTGGGCCACGAAGGTGCTGGGATTGTTGAGGCCGTAGGCAATGCTGTGACAACCATCGTTCCTGGCGATCACGTTGTCATGACGTACATGTCCTGCGGCCTTTGTCTGCCATGCGAGACCGGACATCCGGCGCATTGCTCCCATATGCACCCCCTGAATTTCGGTGGCGGTCGCCTCGACGGCAGCACCTCCACCTGCAGTTGCGACAACGCGGCCCCGATACACGATCACTTCTTCGGCCAGTCGTCCTTTTCTACTTACGTGATTGCCAGCGAACGCAACGTGGTCAAAGTATCGAAAAAAGCACCGCTGGAACTGCTTGGCCCTTTGGGGTGCGGCATACAAACAGGCGCTGGTTCTGTGCTCAAGGCCCTACGAGTTGAAGCGGGTAGCAGCTTCGTTGCATTCGGTGCCGGCGCAGTCGGTCTGGCAGCGGTGATGGCCGCCCGGGTTGCCGGCGCGACGACCATTATCGCCGTGGACGTGACGCCGAGTCGCTTGGAACTGGCGCTTGAGGTCGGCGCCACACACGTCATCAACAGCCGGGAAGAAGACCCGGTTGAGCGCATTCGCGAGATTACTGGAGGCGGGGCGAATTACAGCCTGGAATGCTCCGGACGCGCGGAAGTTCTACGTCAGGCCATCGATGCACTCACGACGCTGGGCACCTGTGGCATCGTCGGCGCGACCAAGATGGGCACCGAAGTCGCTTTCAACATCAACGACGTGATGATCCCGGGCAAACGCATCATGGGCATCGTCCAGGGTGACGTGGTCGCCAACGCCTTTATTCCCACGCTTGTCGATCTGCACCTGCAAGGGCGTTTCCCCTTTGACAAGTTGTGCCGGTTCTACACCTTTGAGCAGGTCAACGAAGCGATGGCCGATAGCGAGAGCGGTATCACCATCAAACCGATACTTCGTATGCCGGCAGCTGCCGACCGAGCCTGATTTTTTTTCAAACTCATCAAAGGATTTCAAGATGACTGTTCAACTCGTAATCGACAATATCGCGCAAGCCGCCTCGGACGGTAAAACCTACCAGCGCATCGATCCGGTCAGTGGCAACGTTGTCAGCACCGGCGCGGCGTGCAGTGTGGAAGATGCGCGACGCGTCGCTGCATCGTCCCAGCAAGCATTTAAAACGTGGTCGAAAGTGGGCCCGACCGAGCGTCGTCGGCTACTGCTGGCAGCGGCTGATGCGCTGGAAAGCAAGATGGAGCTTTTCTGCAGTGTCATGGCTGAAGAAATCGGCGCTTCTCGACTCTGGTCGCAGTTCAACGTCGGGGCTTCGGCCAACCTGCTTCGTGAAGCGGCATCGCTGACCACCCAAATCAAGGGTGAAACCCTTGCTACCGATAAGCCCGGAACGTTGTCAGTCACCTTGCGTCAACCCGCCGGCACGGTGTTGAGCATTGCACCTTGGAACGGTCCGGTCATTCTCGGTACGCGATCCATTGCTTACCCATTGGCCTGCGGTAACACGGTTATTTTCAAAGGTTCAGAAAACAGCCCGCGCACTCATGAGCTGCTGGCCCAGGCGTTCTATGACGCAGGGTTCCCGGCTGGCGTGGTGAACTTTATTATTTCGGCGCCAGAAGATGCCGGCGCTGTAACTGAAGTACTGATCGCTCACGATACGGTACGCCGGGTCAATTTCACCGGGTCGACCAACGTCGGCCGGATGATTGCCCAGACCAGCGCGAAGTACCTCAAGCGCTGTTTGCTCGAGCTGGGCGGGAAGGCACCGTTTATTGTGTTAGAGGACGCCGACCTCGAAGGCGCGGTCAACGCTGCCGTGTTTGGCGCATTTCTGTACCAAGGGCAAATCTGTATGTCGACCGAGCGCTTCGTGGTCGATGAGTCTGTCGCTGATGCTTTCGTGGCAAAGTTTGCTCAACGTATTCGAGACCTCGAACAGGGGAACCCGGTGCTTAATCCTGGCAGCGTAATCGGCCCGATGATTTCCCAAGGCTCGGTACAGCGCATCAATCAGTTGCTGGATGACGCCGTAGGGAAGGGGGCCACGATTGTGGTGGGAGGTCTGGCAGAGGAGGCGCAGATGGCGCCGACGCTGGTGGATCGAGTGTCATCGAAAATGGATATCTACGATGAAGAAACCTTTGGGCCCGTCACCACCGTGGTTCGGGTCAAAGGCGCGGAGCAGGCATTGGCAGTCGCTAACGATACGGCGTTCGGTCTGTCGTCAGCCATCTTCAGTCGCAATGTCAGCCTGGCCCTTGATCTGGCTGGCCGACTGGATGCCGGTTGCGTACACATCAACGGGGCAACGGTGCAAAACGAGCCTCAAGCCCCTTACGGTGGTATGAAGAACAGTGGCTACGGTCGATTCGACGGCAGCGCGGTGATAGAGGAATTCACTGAAGTGAAATGGGTCACGGTCGAACCTTCCGACCAGCCTTATCCATTCTGATATCCAGATACGGGAACCGGCTCTGAGGAGCCGGTCTACCCAGAGTATGGGTTAATGCCCTGCGGCCTCCGCAAATTTTTTCGGCGCTACAAACGCCGGCGCCAAGGTGGCTGACAGGCGATACTCGATGGTCGTCGCCAGCCACATTGAATAGGCCAACAACTCTACTCCTTCCTCGACCGTCGTCTTGGCCAAGCGCTCGTAACCTTCGCCCAACACAAGATGCCAAAAGCTCCCCATGCCGAAAACGCGTGAAAACAGCAGCACGCCAAAGCCTGTAGCGAATGCGCCAAATGCGCGGGATTGTGTGAACGCAGCGAGGTCGGCCAATGTCTGTTGGCGGTTGGCTTTGCCCAAGGCCACCGTTACGCAGACGGTCGCGATGGCCAGGAACGGCACGCACCAGGCGCTATGACTGATGGGGTCGAACAAGCCATCCAGCTCTCGCATCAACAGGCAGGCAAAGAAACCGCCGGCCAGTGATTTGAATCCCGCATGACCTTTGCTCGTCGGCAGCGTCCAGAACAGTACGGCAGTAATGAACAGCATCAACTCCTGGCTGATTTCGGTGAACGATATCTCGAGAATCTGAGTGTGAAAAACGGCGATGTCCAGCCAGAGCATCGCCAGTGAAAAGAAAACAAATCCGAATCTCAGCAACAATGAGAAAGATGCCAGTTTCAACTCATGAAGAATAGGGTGCAAAACAGCTCCAAAGGGTTATGTATTTGAAATGGAAAGGTATTTGACGACAAATCGACGTCCTGTATGTATGGCATTTATGGATGAAGATTATCGATATATTCGATTTAACAGCATTAAGAGCTGCCCGCGATGCCGACGCATTGAGCACCGCAGAGCCTGTATCACTTGAAGGTTTTCTGAATCACGGAAACACCCAGCGCGATGCTGGCGATCACGATAATCACCCAGAAATACTCCATGCACGCGACCAGAGTTGCCTGCTGATGCAGGTTTTGACCCAGCGCCATCACCGATAATTGATTGGCAGGACCAGCGCCCATAGCGGGCGTGAGCGACTGTGCCAGCAACTGCGTGTTGGCCTGGTAAATCGGATCAGATGAATTGAAGTGCCCGTTGAGGTTGCTGTATTGCAGCGTCGTGCGCCATTGCAGAAACAAGGTGGCAACAGTTGTGCCGAGCGCCATGGCGATCTGTCCGAGCATGCTTTTAATCTGATAGGCATGGGCAAACAAAGTGTCGTGATGCGTCACGTCGCGAAATGTCTGCATGGCGGCGGTCGCAAGCACCAACATCACAAAGCAGCCATTGAGTATCAGCGCGGGCAATATGTTCGCCCACATGTTTGCATCAGGGGTGAGCGATGACAAAAGCAGACCAAAGCTGATAAGCGCCGCAAACCCGGCCACAAAGAACTTTTTCGGCCCCGGATGCTTCGGTATGACAAAGGCCATTACGATCCAGGTCAACAATGCACCGGCGAGACCAAACGCCTGGAACGTCCCGATCGTGTCCCACGAGTAGCCGAGGGCGGTTTGCAGGAAGTACGGCAAAATGTAGTTATTACTGCCCAGAACGATATACGTGAAGCAGAACAAAGCAACGCCGAGGATGTAGCGCGACTGCATTAGGTCTCTGACTTTGAGAAACGGTGTGTGCTTGGCATGCTCGGCATGGAAGAAGATGTAAACACCCAAAGCCGCCAGCAAAGCGAATGCCAGCAGAATCACTGTCTCGTTATAAAAGTCGTAGTAGGAACGCTGCAGCACATACAGCAGGAAGAAGGTGCTGACAGACAGCAGCAAGATGTTTCCTGGACTGGACGGCGAGCGTTCATCCTCTTCGATTGCCGTGTCAGGCAAGAACCTTGTACATAGAAAACCCGCTACCACGGCCCCCGCCATCAGCAGCCAGAAGATGGCGTGCCAGGTATCTTCGACCACCACCAGCGATGACAGAAAAGGGGCCGCAGCCGTGCCACTGGCGAGCCCCGTGGCAAATACTTTGACGCCTACGAATCTCCCTGGTCCGGGAGGTAGAAGATTGACCATCAAGCGAGCGGACGTCATGAAGGACGCCCCTCCCAACGCCATGATCACGCGGCCAACGGTGAACGAAGTCAGATCATCGCTGACGCCGCACACAAAGGCGCCCACCACATAAATGCTGATCGAGCCCAACATGAAATTGCGCCAGCCGAGTCGCTCAACCAACCAGCGCTGCTTTGAAATAACCACGACTGCGATACACGCATAAAGCGCGGCAACCAACGTGAACTCTTCAGGGCTGGCGTCTATTTCGCCGCGAATAGGCGCTGAGGCGAAAGCAATCATGCCGGCCTGAAGATATTCGAGCGCGCATAAAAGGCCGACGGCGACCAGCAAAGCGGCGTTTTTCCGATACATGAGCTGACTCGTCAAGGTTTCAACAGTTGGGAGGAGGGGCCGCGGTCTTCGTTGGCGCTGATTATTTGTTCGACGATGTCATTTGCATCCTTGAGTTCGTTCTCAAAAATATCGGTGCTGTAAGCAGGTTGCGCAGGTGTCTTTTTATTGAGTCGCTCGCCGCAGGTATCGGTGGTATCAACCGACACACGCATTGAGAGCCCCAAGCGCAATGGATTTGCGGCGATTTCGTCAGGACGTAGAGCGATACGGACCGGCACGCGCTGAGTGACTTTGATCCAGTTGCCCGTAGCGTTCTGTGCCGGCATCAACGAAAAAGCGCTGCCAGTCCCGGCATCCAGCCCTACGATGGTTCCGTGAAACATCACCTTGCGTGCATAGGCATCGGCGTGCAGTTCCACAGGTTGGCCGATCCGCAAGTCCTCAATCTGCGACTCCTTGAAGTTGGCGTTCACCCACACCTGATCGATCGGAACGACAGACATCAGAGCAACGCCCGGACTGATACGCTGGCCGACCTGCACACTGCGCTTGGTGATCAGGCCACTGACCGGCGAGTTGATCTGCGTGCGGTGCAGGGAAATAAACGCATCACGCAAATTGGCCGCGGCCACCAGCACGTCGGGGTGCGTTCTTAGCGTGGTGTTGTCGACCATGGCCAGACGCACTGCCAGGGCATGCCGCGTGCCGTCGAGTCCGGCGAGGGCGTTTTTGAGCACTTCCTCGGCGTGGCTGATCTCTTCCCGAGACACAGCGCCACTTGCGGCGAGTTGACTGCGACGGCGAACGTCATCCCGAGCCTTGCGCACGTCGTTCTGCCGCTGACTGACCTCAGCTTCCAGTTGTTGCACCTGGTAATACTGGGTACGCGCCTGTCGCACGGTTCGGGCCAGGTTCGATTGAGTGCGTTGATACTGGATTTCGGCATCGACTGCATTGAGCGTGACCAACGGAGCGTGGGCATCGATATGGTCGGTGTTATCGGCGCTGATGACGGTCACCGTTCCGCCGACCTGAGAGGTCACCTGCACGATATTACCGTCCACGTAGGCATCATCGGTGGACTCACTGCCAAGCCCCAGAAAATACCAGCTCGCCAGGACGGCCAAGAGCAGCGCGATCGCGACCATCAGCAGCAGTTGCGGACGAAATGACTTGGATGGACGGGAGGCGTCAGAAGAAGAGGGTGTTGGGGAGGTCATGATTTATCAACTACGGTGGAATTTGCAGGGGAGGTGACAGGGAGTTCCGGGCGATAGCCACCGCCCAGTGCTCGGCTCAGGTTCGCTTGCAGCGACAGTGCGCGAGACTCCAGCGTCACCAGTTGGCGCTTCTGGGCCAGGGTCGCATTCTCCGTGGCCAGCACTTGCAGATAGGTTGCCAATCCTGCGCCGTAACGAAGGTTGACCAGATCGGAAGCGGCTTGCGCGGTATTGACCGCGTCCACTTGCTGCGCCATTCGCTCTTTCAGCCAACGAAGCGAAGACAACTGATCGGCAATATCGCGAAGCGCATCGACAACGGTCTGGTTGTAATTTTCAACGGCGAGGTCGTAAGCCGCGTTCTGTGCACTCAAATTGCCGCGCAAACGCCCACCCTCAAAGATGGGCAGACTGATAGCGGGCGACACGCCCAGAATTCGGCTGCTGTGATCGTTGAAAGTGCTGAACGCAAGGCTTTGCAAACCCACGAAGGCTGTCAGATTCACATTGGGATAAAACCGAGCTTTGGCGACTTCAATCTCATGCCCCGACGCCTCTACACGCCAGCGCTGAGCGACAACGTCGGGGCGGTGTCCCACCAGTTCGGCTGGAATGTTGCTGGGCATCACCACGTGATTGCTGGCTAGCATGCGAGGGCGGGTGATCGAGCGACCTCGATCAGGCCCTTGGCCCAACAAAGAGGCAAGCTTGTTCTGGTTCAACTCGATCATTTCCTTCAAGGCCGCGATATTGGCGCGACTGGCGGGAAGCGATGCCTGTGATTGCTTGATATCGATCTGACTACCCAACTCAGCAGTGAATCGTTGTTGAGTGAGTTTTTCGATATCGATTTGCTGGTTCAACAAAGCCTGGGCTACGTCCAACTGCTCGTACGTATCCTGCAGGGCGATATAGGTCTGTACAACGGCCGATGACAAAATCAATGATGCCGCGCGACTATCGACTTCAAGCGCCTTTCTGCGTCCAACAGCGGCTTCAACCGCTTCGCGGTTCTTTCCCCAGAAATCCAATTCGTAACCGACATTCAGCGTTGCCTGATCGACATTTTGCCAGGTGCCTTTAACCGGGGCAGGGGTGGTGCCATTTGAACTGAATCGCTCACGGGTGGTGCTCGCTGATGCGTCGATATGCGGCAACAGCGACGCGCCCTCTATTGCTTCCAGCGCGCTCGCCTGGCGCACGCGAGCGGCAGCGGAGCGCAGCGTCGGGCTGTGTGCCAGCGCCTCCTCAACCAGATTATCCAGTTGCTTGTCGTTGAAGCTGCTCCACCAGGTTTGAGTTGGCCAGGCAGATGACGAGAGAGTTACCCCACTATCAGCTAAGGTTTCACTGGCGTTTCCGGGTTCTTGCAGGCTTGAGACTGGCTTCAAATCATTGAAGGCGCATCCGCTTAGCAGGACCACCAACGCCGCTACCGAGAATCGAGCGGCAAGGGGAAGCCCATCACGTGGGTGCGCTGACGCCTCGTTTTTACAACTGTTCATTACGTTTGTTCTCTTACGGCAAATAGAAATCAGGCCAAAGATGGGGCAGGATTCAATAAAAACTGTCAGTGTCGTTATGGGCAAAAAAAGGCGACTTAACGGGCTCTTAGTCCTTTAACAATTACGGAGACTGAATGGTCGATGTCATCCAGATTATCGAGGTTCGCCGTTACCAAATGAAGCCACGACATACCGGTAAGTAGCGAGACTGCGCTTTCGACGGCTGGACCTTCATCGATGTCGCCCGACTCTACAGCGCGTGCAAAAATCTTTCTTAACGTACGCTCGCGACGTGGCAAAAACTCTTTTCTGAACTCCTCTAGAGCCTGCGGTTCGTGCTGTATCTCGGCAATCAGGCTACGTAATGTTTCGCCCGCACTTGAGGTCCGCCACCAACTCCAAAGTGAGCGTAGGTGAACGATCAAGTCTTTATTCAAATCTCCAGTGTCCGGCTGCGTCACGAAGGTCAGGGCGGTACGTTCATAAACATCCCTGAGCAACGCGCCCTTGTTTTTCCACCACCGGTAGATCGTAGGCTTGCTCGAACCGGCCCGTTCCACCAACGCATCCATTGTGAATGCTCGATACCCACGCTCCTCGAGAATCGCTGCAGCAGCCTCAAGAATGGCCTCTGTGCTCTGAGGACTGCGAACAGCCCCTATGGAGGATCTGCTACGCAGCTTGGCGGATTTCAGGTGGTCGGGCTTGAATTTCATACAGTGCTCTGATTATTTTTGAGCGTGAAAACGCCAATAGAAACTGTGGGTATTTATAATTCCAAAGACGTTGCCGGTCAACAAAAGAGGTTTGAATCAGGCATTCAGAACATGAATAGTGACTATGGCTTTTTGTAATAACTCATTGAGCCTGTGACTGTTAGAGTGGCTGACTTATTGCTGTCGACATGTCATTTTTAGTAATTTTTATAAATCGTCGGTTACTGCTAGTGAATAGCAAACGATGTGTGGCCTTTTAGTTTTATTGTAGTTGCAGTGCTTAGGAGGCAGGAGTGCATACTCATTTAATTGACACGTTTAATATTCTTGAGAGCGTAAACAAAGCGATGGGGCAATGGATAGAGGAGGCCGTGGCCAACCAAAACATAACACTCATGGACTTTCGAATTCTTGATAGCTTGGCGCAGGGTACTGCGCTGACAACGGAGCAATGTAGTCAGCATTTGAATATCATTTCATCCAAAATCGCACAAAGTATCGATAAACTCGAAAAGTCAGGCTTTGTGCAGCGCCGACGGGAGAAGCCAGATCGTCGGAAAGTTATGCTCCAGTTAACTGATCAAGGTCTTGAAATTTATGAGCTTGCGCTAGGCGCTCTATACGGTCGCTGGCAAAATTCATTAAATAATATCGGTGCGGACGTACTACACATCACCGCACTTTTCGCAGGCTCGGACCTCGCACCTATTGCCAAGTTAGGTAAAAAATTACTCCAAAAAATAGTTGAGCATCGATTGTAGAAAAATCTGGCAGTAATCTGATATTTCATGCGCACCAGCAAAAAAGGATTTATAACTCAAGCAAATGGATGCTTTCGCATGGGCCGATATCAGCCTCAGGATTTAGTCCCGGCATTGCGGATTGGTTTGAGCACTACCAATCCTTCAACCAACTCGATGCTCAGCAGATCACTGAGGCCGACATTCATCGCCGTAAGGATATCGGATGGAAGTTCGATAACTACGTCTCCACTGCCGTCGCCCGGGTCTTGGCATTTAACTTCCCCCTGAACTAAATCACTCATTAGATATTCGCTCCTATCTTGGACATTGTGCAGAATTGATATCCAACGATAATGCAAATAGCACTGGCAGATATCGGCTAAAAGCAGTCGATCAAGACCTTGCGCTCGGTGGTTCTATAGGCGAACTTCATCACGAAATCTGTTCACTCCAGCGAGTTTGCCCACGGGTTCATCATGCGCGCTTGAAGCTTCAGCTTTTAAGAGAAATCGTCCCTTGTGTTTTGAGTGTACTTCGGACGTCAAAATTGCATTGGACTCCCGAATTAATTTTGCTTTTAAAGCCCATTTGGCCGTTTTGGCCTTTCGCCGCCCTTTCATGCCGTCACCGCTGTTGTTGGCCTGTTTAAACGATTATTGCATGCTCCCATATCAGTCTTGTCTGATCGGGAAGACGTTACTCGCGTCCAGGAACCTTCGGGCTTCGAAGATCACGCTCATCTGAAAATAAGATTCTGAACGGCGTCAAACCTGCATCGGCATCGTCCCTTAATGAGTAGGTAACGCCGCCGGCGACTTGGTAAACGATAAAGTGCGACCCGTCCCGGGGATCCATAACTATCCCAGCCATCGTCAGAGGCTCCATTAGCCAAATAGATTGACCGTTCATGTGGGGAGGTGTGACCAATTGAACCTGCTCGACCCACACCCGGTTCGACTGCGCGTCGATAAACTGCCTGAGCTCGTGCGCGTGGTACATCATGAGCATACTGGCGTAATTCTCCTGTCCTGACCTGCGCACCACTTGGAGGTAAAGCCAAGGTAGCAGCAGCTCCTGCTCAACGAAGCTCCAAACCCTCTGTCCCTCATGCGAGTCGAGAGAATGGGGCGGATCGAAGGTGATTTCTGCCCGCGGATAGGTGGTAAACATGGCAAACCTCGAAAATGAATACTATAGATTGTAGTCCTATAAGATTCGATAGCGCTTCATCGTTCCTTTTGCGGAATCAGCAAATTGGAACTCAACATCGCGTTTGGCCTTGCGCTGAAAAAGGTCCGAAGCAGTAGAAGCCTTACCCAAGAGGATTTTGCTAATGTAAGCAGTCGTACATACCTCAGCACACTGGAGCGAGGCCTCAAAAGCCCAACGTTAGAGAAAGTGGACCAGCTAGCGGGAGCTTTAGATGTGCATCCTCTCACCATTCTTTTCGCTACATACGCCGGTAAAGAAAGCCTCCAGGACGTGGAGCTTCTGTTTCAGAGAATTAAGGTCGAGCTGGACTCAGTAGCCGCCGCTGAGAGGCAGCGGCTTTCGCCACCTACGTGTACGTGAGAGCGTATCTAGTAGTAGCACTACGTTAGGGCAAGGGCATCCGTGGCACACAGCGCAATGTGCCTTCAGGTGAGTAGGGTTTCTAGCTGCTAACGCTCGCGACTTCATGGCAGCCAATCGCTTGGCTAGCCAATAAGAGAAGCGGAAGGGAGGGTCGATAGCTTGCCCCTCTTCGTAACCTGTTCAGGCATCTAGACCAAACGGTAGGTTATTGATAGACCCCCAGCTCGAGCCGTTCTAGGTAATTTTCGACGACTTGAAACCCAAGCGGGTTACTTACCAGATCAAGAGGAATATTGCCGGCCAAATGCCTGCAGGGTTTGGCAAGCCATTCCTCGGCAAGTCTCAGAGTGCCAAAAACACTCATTGCGTCTTCGAGAACCTTGGCGTATTGAAATGCTATCGCGCTCTGGAGCACACTAAGTCGATCGGTGTCAAATTCGCCGCCTTTGCCTTTCTTCCGTCGGCCTGGCTTGCCAACGATCCGTTCAATTACCCTCAATGACAAATAAAGCTCGGAAAGCGAGACCATTGCTTCGGCGTCTTTCACTGCAAAGCCTTCCTTCGCGAGCAAGAAAATATTGAGTTCGTTAAGCTCCTGGATTCCTACATGAGTAAGATATTCCGTAGGTTTACGAACCAGAGGCGTCGAGACAGCTGTATGGGCAATACGATAAGCCATGTAACTCACTTTGGCGGTGACGGATCAGCCTAGCCTAGCTCGATTTTATCCAAATGGCATGGTCGCCATCCCTGAATGTGTAATTTGAAGGGTGTAGGGCGACTAGAACGAGCGCTGGTGCGCTCAGCGGCAGCCTTTTGGCCTCGCTGAGAGTCAGATATCGCTGAAATCCTGACGTGGCTATGTTTGTGAGCAGTATCGGGAAGGAGAGGGCGGAGCAGCGTCCGTCCCTCCGCGCAGGGTATCGATATAGCCGCGATTCAAAAAATAGCGAGCAAGGGTAGAGGCGCGTGACGACACGGTCTTGTTGAGCATCAAGTACGAACAATCCGTCGGATTATCGATAGCAGCCATCATATGTCCGAGGAGGGATCTAGTTGTGGACGCGCATCACACAACAGTACCGTCCGGAATGCAAAAGCCTTACTACGCAACGGATGAAGGCTATAGATACTCCTGTCGGAGGTAACACCCAGATAATCCCGGATGTCCAGGTCGGTCCACCCATTTTCGTTAGCCCAATCTGCAAATCCCCGCGGTAAAGACCTCGATGAAAGCGGTGCGCGAGCCCCGGCGCTTGAATCAGCGCGTTGCAATGTAAAATTAATACCTGATTGGGATAGCCTGTTCTCGCTAATCCCCCCCCATCTATTGATAGAGCGAAATACCGGCCCTCGTGATATTTGTGAAACATGTAACCAATTTTTCAATGCTTCAACAGGACAAAGCTTTCTCAATGCTTGCAGGTGATGAATCAAGTAATCCTTTCTCTGTTCACCTTTAACGTCAGTTATTGCTAGAACTATATCAAGTCCTCCCTCATCAGGAAAACTGATGTTATCCAAGGTCAGTGTCTCAAGATCGCGACCTATTAAGCCTCCCCAGTAACCCAGAAGGTAGATCGCGACATCACGATGGGCGCTGAGAAAATCATAGCTGTGTGCATCGAGAGCATTGTTACGACGACTTTCGAGATCATGACAAATTTTGCTTAGCTCTTCGAAAGTCAGCGCTCGGGTCTCTTGGGTGGGTATATCATCATAGCGATGAGCCTTAACCACACCACGTAGCATCTCGCGCAGGAAAATATCAGCGCTTGGATCGGGAAATAAATTGTCGCGATGCCATTTGCCAATCGCGTACACGCGAGACTGAATCAATTTGACGTCTACCTGACCAGCCATCGACAAGATGTATCTCTTCAATGTCAACGTCGACGCTGGCAATTCTCCATGCCAGTGTTCACAGTAATGCGTGAGCGTCTGCCTCATGATCGCTTCCCAAGAGCTGTACGAGTATCACTGATTCTAGGCGCTCGGACCTATTGTGTATCTAGCGCAATGCACATCACAAAAGTTTTGGAATTATCGAATCTCAACCGCAAAGTTCGAAACTGTGCGATTTTTTGGGTTTCAAGGCAGCTGCAATCGCGAATAGTTTTGAAATTGCAGAGTCGCAAGGCGGGACTTACTGTCGTTGTATGGGTCAATTGATATGATTTAACATAATATACATTACACGTAACAAAATATTTCGAGATTGGCCTCGTTGCCCACGAGATTTCATTCTCCTGAAAGCCTCAAAACGTCTTTCCCTTCAATCTGATAATCCTTTGAATCTGCGTCGCTCAATCCTCATCCCGCGTCAGCTTTTCAATCAACGCTCGATGCTGTGGAAACGCTGTCGTGAGCTTCTGGCGATTCCCCATCTCCATGTCGGCAAAATCAAACCCTGGCGAGACCGCTTCACTGATCAATCCAAATCCGTTTGCGCCATCCAGCAATCGTGATGCTTTCCAGATGCCACCGGGTACGTGCAATTGCAGATGCTGTCCTGCCAGAACATCGTTGCCCATGACGACTGTCAGCAATGAACCGTCCGCATGGATCAGGCTGTATTCGATCGCGTCGCCCAAATGGAAATAATGCAGGATGTCGGACTGGTTGAAATGAAACTGGCCCACCGGTGATTGCTCGGTCAGCAGATAGTAGATCGACGTCATCAGGTAACGCGGTCCTGCAGCGGTTTCAAGCCAGTCACGATGGTCCGCCTGATAGGTTCTGCGAAAATAGCCGCCTTCGAGATGAGGTTCGAGATTCAACGCATTGATCACGTCTTGTGCGCTTGCTTTACGTTGAATCATCGCCTGCTCCGTTGATTTGATCTTTTTTGATAGCTCAACTAAACGACCATTTAGTGTAGTTAGGCGCATATCAAAGACGAACGACGAATTTACCAGCTATATCTCGGTCGCGTGCTGACTCACTCCTCACTCGGGTCGTAACTGTTCACATTGGGCACTTGCAGATGCAGGCGCCCAAGCAAGTCAATCAACGTGTCGACCTCAGCTGGGGTCAGTCCGCTGAGCAGGCGCGACTCTCGCTCCAATGCAACTTTGAGTACACGGTCATGCAGTTCTTTGCCGCTGGCCGTCAATCGCACGGTGTAACGCCGTGCATCCTTGGGATCCAGCTGACTGGTGATACGCCCCGCTGCTTCCAGCGTTTGCAACGAACGACTGACAGCGCTTTTGTCGAGACCGATCGCCTGGCAGATTCGATTGGCGGTGATGTCGGATTCAACGGCGAGCATTGAAAGCATCCGCCATTCAACCACGCCAATCCCGAAGTGTTTGCGATAGCACTGGGAAGCCCCGGTGGCGAGTTTGTTCGCCAGGAACGTCACCAGGCCAGGTACATAACGCGACAGGTTCAGTTGTGTATCGGTAGGCATCAAGAAACACCGTAGATCGAAGATCTTGCAATTTGGTTGACACCGCAACTAAATTATCTGAGGATTCACTCAGCCTGGCATTGCGGACGATGCGCCGCATGATACGCCCTAGCACAACCTCAAAAAAATAATTAACAGGTCTTGCTTATGAACCCTCGCCAACCGTGCCCTTCCCTGGCGCCCATGATTAGCCACTCCTCCTGCTTCTTCGCGCCCGGCTGATTCGTCACCCGCTCGCCCCTTTTTTTGCCGTTCGTTTTTCAGCAGCCACTTCAATGTGGAGGGAGAAGTCATGCTTCAAGTCAACGTCACCCGCAAGGTCGTCGAGGCCGAGGGTATTTGCAGTTTCGAGCTGTGCGCAGCGGACGGTCGCCCGTTACCACCATTCAACGCCGGCGCTCACATCGACATCCACATTGCCGGCGGCCTCACTCGGCAATACTCGCTGTGCAATGACTCCAAAGAACGTCACCGTTACGTCATCAGTGTGCTGAAGGATCCCGCCTCCCGCGGCGGTTCCACTGCTATGCACAACACGATCAGCCAGGGACAGATTCTCAGCATCAGCGAACCCCGCAACCTATTCCCACTCGCCGATGCAGCGAAGCGTCACCTGCTGTTTGGCGGCGGTATCGGCATTACGCCGATGTTGGCAATGGCTCATGAACTTCATCATCAAGGCGCGGATTTCGAGCTGCATTACAGCTTTCGATCCAGCGCACTTGCCGCGTTTATCCAATACCTGCGGCAAGCGCCGTTCGCCAGCCACGTGCATTTGCATGACGACAGCGGATCGCCCGAACAGAAACTCGATGCAACCGCCCTCCTCGCCGCGCCAGATACCACGACTCACCTTTACGTGTGCGGCCCCGCCGGTTTCATGAATTTCATCCTCGACACCGCGCAGGCCGCTGGCTGGCCCGAAGATCGTGTGCACAGAGAGTTTTTCGCCGCCGCACCTGTCGATGCAAGCGCTGATTCGCCTTTCGAAGTTCAGCTTGCGAGCACAGGGCAGATTTTTTACATCCCCGCCGATCGCACCGTTTTCGAAGTGCTCGATGAGGCCGGGATTGCCATCGAGTCATCGTGCGAGCAAGGCGTTTGCGGCACCTGTGTCACGGGCTTGCTCGAAGGCATTGGCGATCATCGTGATCAGTTCATGACGTCTGCAGAACACGCTGCCAACGACCGTTTCACCCCGTGCTGCTCACGCGCCAAATCGCCCCGCCTGGTATTGGATCTTTGACCTGAACCGAGCCTCGACCGCTCGCCGGAGAACATCATGACTACCGCTGCCCAACCCCTCGCCCATGAAATTGCCCCGGCCACTGCGCCAAGTTTCCCGCTCGATCAATGGTACGTCGCAGCCTTGAGCCGCGAGCTGAAAGACCAGCCCCTTGGCCGTACGTTGCTGAACAAACCGGTGGTGCTTTTTCGCACGGCAGATAACCAGGTCGCCGCGCTGGAAGACCGCTGCTGCCACCGAGCGCTGCCGCTGTCCAACGGCACGGTGGAAGCACGTGGCTTGCGCTGCGGCTATCACGGCTTGTTGTTTGACGACGGCGGTAAATGCATCGAAATTCCGGGCCAGGACAAGATCCCGAGCAAAGCCAAAGTCCCTGCCTACCCTGTTCGTGAGCAGGATCAGATCATCTGGATCTGGTTCGGCAGCGCTGAGCATCCGCAGCCGACATTCGCGCCACCGGTCTATGACGTGCACAGCAGCGGTAAGTATCTGTTCGACGGTGATGTCTATCACTACGACGCGCCCTATCAACTCATCCACGACAACCTTATGGATCTCAGCCACTTGGGCTACGTCCATCTGCATACCATTGGTGGCAACGCCAGTATTCACATGAACGCGCAGATGAGTGTGGACGGCGACGACTCAATGGTTCGCGTGGTTCGTCACATGCCCGACTCCGCTCCGCCGCCGACCTACACCGCGGCCTACCCGTTCAAAGGCAACATCGACCGCTGGCAGGAAATCGAATTCCACTTCAATCACCTGCGCATCTGGACCGGCGCGATAGACGCGGGCACGGACGATCTGAACAACCCGGATCGAGGCGGTTTTCATATGCGCGGTTTTCACGGCGTAACGCCGGAAACAGACACCTCAAGCCACTATTTCTGGACCATGGCCACCAACCCTGAACATGATCCCGAGGCCGTCACAGCCAAAGTTCTGCATCAGACGCGATTGACGTTCGACGAAGACAAAGTGGTGATCGAAGCGCAGTACCAGAACATGTGCCGGTTCGGTACACGTCCGATGATTGATATTCACGTCGACGTCGGGGCCAATCGTGCTCGTAGAATCATCGAGCGACTGCGCAATCCGACAAGTTGATGGCCGCAACACAGTGGCGGCGGCAAATGCCGTCCACTGTGTTCAAAGCCTCTGCCGTACTAACGCGGCGGAAAAGCTACGCCGACCCGCTCGGCATACTTGAGCCATGCGGCTTTGAGCCGTTCGACCGTCTGCGGTTGAGCCGCCGCCAGGTCACGGGTTTCACCACGATCCTGGGCAACATCAAACAACTGCCATTGCGGCGGCTGCGTGTTATCGCCGAACCCTGCTTGCGGGCGCATGCCCAACAATTTGAGGTTGCCCTCGCGATAATAAGCATTGCCGAACAACTCTCCGGCCAGACTTTCAGCGTCGTGAGGGCTGCCCTTGCCTTCTAGCATGGGCAGGATGGATCGGCCAGTAATCGGGTGTTTGTCCGCTTCGCTCGGCAAGGCGATGCCCGCCAAATCAAGGAATGTCGGCGCCAGATCATCCACCCGCGCCACGCCCCTTTCCACACCCTGACGACGCAGTGTCTTGGGCAGTTGAATGATCGCCGGCACACTGATTCCGCCTTCGGCCGTGGTGCCCTTGAACAAGTGAAAAGGCGCGGCACTGACTTCCGCCCAGCGCAAACCATAGTCGATCTGCGAGCCTCGCTGGCCCAGGTTGGCCAGGCTGTTATCGGTGTTCGCGCCGGGTGGATAGAACTGCGCATGATTTTCGGCCGCCGCGCCGTTGTCGGACATGAACACGATCACCGTGTTGTCGTACTGGCCGCTTTGGCGCAGGTAGTCGATAACCCGGCCAATGTTGTGATCGAGGTTGTCGACCATTGCCGCGTAGATTTCCATTTTCCGCGCTTCGACTTTCTGCTGCTCAGCCGTGAGCTGCTGCCAACCGGGCAGTCTCGGGTTCACGGGCAACGGTTGCGCCGGCTGAAAGTCCTTGTCCAGCAGGCCGAGCTTTTTCAGCCGATCAATGCGCGACGAGCGCACGGTGTCGTAGCCCTGATCGAAGCGGCCGCGGTATTTGTCCAGATATTCCTTGGGCGCTTGCAACGGCCAGTGCGGTGACGTGTAGGCGGCATAGGCAAAAAACGGTTTGCCTTCACGTTGGGTGTTTTGTAGATAGCCAATCAGCTTGTCGGTGTAAAAGTCTGTGGAGTAGAACGTCTCGGGAACCTCTACCGACTGGCCGTTTTCACGGTAATGCACTTGCTCCAATGGCGTCGGTGCAACACTGGCGGGTTTGAAGTGCGTCGCCCCGCCTTCCAGCAGCGCGAACGACTGCTCGAAACCGCGCCGATCCGGGCCTTGATCGGCTGCCAGACCCAGATGCCATTTGCCGACCATCAGCGTGTTGTAGCCGCCCGCTTGGAGCAGTTCGGCAACCGAGTAGGCGCGCCCGTTCAGGAACCCTTCATACCCCGGTTTACCCTGTTGAAACGGTTGCAGTGCTTCGGCCATGGTGCCCAGCCCGACAAGGTGATTGTCAGTGCCGGACAGCAACATCGAGCGGGTGATGGAACAGGTAGGCGCCGCGTACATACTGGTGAATTGCACGCCCTGTTGCGCCAGTTCATCCAGCCTGGGGGTGTGAATCTCGCCGCCATAGCTGCCCAGATCCGAGTACCCGAGATCGTCCGCCACGATCAGTAGAATATTCGGTTGGCTGGCCGCCATGGCCATGCCGCTGCCCATAGTCAGGGCGCAAAAAAGTGCTGTCAGCGGTAATCGCGATAGAGCCATCGGTTTTCTCTTATTGTCGTTAAAGGAATGCCTCGAACAGCCCGATCACTCTTCGAAAATAGCCACCGCGCGCACAAAACCTGCAGACGCATGCCGGATCTTGCAGGGAAAGCACGACACCGTGAAGCCGCTCGCAGGCAGGGATTCGAGGTTGGCCAGTTTTTCCATTTGCCCGTAGCCGATATCGCGCCCGGCCTTGTGCCCTTCCCAGATGATCGAGGCATCGCCGCTGGCAGCAAAACGCTCACGGGTGTATTTGAACGGCGCGTCCCAGCTCCAGGCGTCAGTGCCGACCACGCGCACGCCGCGTTCCAGCAGATACATCGTCGCTTCGCGTCCCATGCCAATGCCGGCGTCGAGATACCCGGGCTGACCGAACAGTGCACCGGCGCGTGTGTTGATCAGCACGATATCCAGTGGTTGCAGCGTGTGCTCGATACGCGCCAACTCCGCTTCGACCTCTTCTGCCGTGACCACGTGACCGTCGGGCAAATGGCGAAAATCCAGTTTGACCCCCGGCTGCAAGCACCAGTCCAGCGGCAACTCATCAATGCCAAACGCCGGCTCGCCGCCATCGGTGGTCGAGGCGTAATGCCACGGCGCATCCATGTGGGTGCCGCTGTGGGTGGTGATCTGCAAGCGCTCGGCGGCCCATGATTCATTGCCGGGCATCTGTTCAAGCTGCAACCCCGGGAACATCGCCGCCATCTCCGGCCAGCCTTGCTGGTGATCCATGTAATCGATTTTCGGCAACAGCGGTGGCGGGTCTGTGTAAGGGTTGTTATCGAGGGTCACCGAAAGGTCGACCAGACGACGTTTACGCTGGATGGGCTGTGACATGAGGCGTATCTCCGTTCAACGGCAGAGGCCGATAAGGGGCTGGATTGAGGGCGTTGCGAATAAGCGTGGCGACGTTGCCGTCATGGCAGAAACCGGCAGCGCGGGCCTGCGGGGTTTTCAAGGGCGGCATGCGTCCGAACAGGGTTTCGAGCTCAAGGTCAGCGGCGAAACTGATCAGCGCACGGCGTTGCTCGCCGTAAGTTGCCACCAGTGCATCAATGACCTGGGCGATGGACAAATGCAGCACAGGCAGTTGCCAGACCCGCTGTTGCGCGGCGGCGTCATCCAGTTCAGCGGCGTGGATCAGGTTGTTCACGCAACAGCGCACCGACATCCACCACGCCGTCGCTTGCGGCGACACCGGGCAGCAATACTCAGCGCCCTCAGCAAAGGCACGCATCAAGTCGCTCATGAAGGCCGAGCGCAAACCGTTGGGTTCACGCGGGCGCGCGACAATGCCCGGCAGGCGCACCGCGCGGCTGTCGACTTCACCGCGCCGGCCCAGATCGATCAGCGCGCGCTCGACCATCAACTTGTGTGTGCCGTACGACAGTTGCGGGTGCAGTTCAGCCTGCTCGTTCATCTTCGCCGGCAGATCGGCGCCGTACACCGCGACGCTGCTGGCATACACCAACACCGGAGGGCGCGCCTTGTTACGCAGTTGATCGAGCAGTTCGAGGCTGGCCAGCAGGTTGACCTGATAACCCAGTTCGTAATGCGCCTCCGCCGCCCCACCGGGGACGCTGACCAAGTGAAACACCACATCGATGCCATCGGCCAGGACCCGGCGCATCAACGCTGCATCCGTCACGCTGCCGCTGTGCCGACGCAGGCGAGGGTCGTCAGGCAGGCCTCGGACGTCGGTGTCCAGCACCAGTAACGAACGAATGACTTGCCCGCGCAAACTGCCGCGTGCGAGCAGACAACGCAGCAGTTCGCGACCGACAAAGCCATTGGCTCCGGTAATCAGTACACGCATGGGCGTTCCTTAGCCGTGGGCCTTAACGACGCGTTGATCGATCGCACCAAACAGTGACTGGCCATCGCTGCCGGTGACGTCCATGCGCACGCGATCACCGAAACGCATAAAGCCTGTCACCGGCGCGCCCTGCTCGATCATCTCAATGGCCCGACGTTCGGCGATGCACGCCGAGCCGACGTCGCGCTCGACATTCGACACCGTGCCGGAACCGATCAGGGTGCCGGCGCGCAAGCGACGGGTTAAGGCCGCGTGGGCGATCAGTTGGCCAAAGTGAAAGTTCATCTGCGCGCCGTGCGGCTGGCCAAACCACTCGCCGTTCCATTGCACTTGCAGGGGCAGATTGACGCGCCCATCACGCCAGGCTTCGCCGAGTTCATCCGGGGTAATCGCCAACGGGGCAAAACTGGAGGACGGTTTGGCTTGCAGGAAACCGAACCCGGTGCGCATTTCCCGCGGTGCCAGCGCACGCAGGCTGACATCGTTGATCTGCAGGATCAGTTTGACGTGCTGTAACGCGCTTTCGGCCGAACAACCCATCGGCACATCATCGACCAGCACGACAAATTCGCCTTCGAAATCGATGCCCTGGCTTTCGCTCGGCAGTTCGATGTCATCGTGTGCGCCGATGAAGTCATCACCGGCGCCCTGGTACATCAACGGCGTGCGGTCAGCGCCTTCGATCGGCTCAAGATTGAACGCTTTCTGCATCAGTGCACCGTGACTGAGAAACGCCGAGCCATCGCACCATTGATAAGCGCGCGGCAACGGTGCCATCGCCTGCGCGGGGTCGAAGGCAAAGGCCTCGCGGCAATCGTGGTTTTCAAGCTCACGCGCCAGGGCTTGCAAACGCGGCTCGGCTTCAGCCCAGTTTTCGATGGCTTGCTGCAAGGTCGGCGCTACCGAACGTGCGTCAATAGCCCGGGAAAGGTCACGGGAAACCACCACCAATTGGCCGTCACGGGTACCGTTTTTCAGGGTTGCGAGCTTCATGCTTTTTCTCCCGGGCAGTCTTGCAGTTCAGCGGCAAAGCGCCCGTCCAGCAGGATAAACACCATGCGCGCCATGGCCTCGGTGCGGTTGCTCCACGCGTGATTGGTGCCACGCTGAACCACCACATCGCCGCGCTTGAGGTGGACTTCCGTATCGTCGAGCACCAGCCAGACTTCGCCTTCGGTGACGATGCCGTAATCGAGAGTTTCGGTGCGGTGCATCAGTTTGTGCCGCGAGTTCGCCTGACCGGTGCTGGCATGCGCCTGGCCAATTTCGGCAAATGCGGCCGCAGCAGCGGCATCGCTGACCTGGTTCTGCACGCTGTCTGGCGGAATGTCGACGACGCGAATCACACTGCCCTGCGGGCCGGGGCTCAGTTGTAAGGGCTTGCTGGTTGGGTCATCGGCATTGTCGAGCAGTGCCGGACTGCCGCTGCTGTTCCATATCTCATGAAACACCGTGCCTGGCACCGCTTGCAGTGCGAAGACGTTAGCGGTTGCTCCGAGACTGGCGACGACCGCACGGCCGTGGGCGTCATGCCCGGTGACCACGCGTTTGAAGGGGGGAAGCGCTTGCATGGAAACTCCTCGTTCAATGGCCATTACTGATGGAGTCGTGCCCGCCGACATTCGTGCGGGTCAACAGTCCACCGAGCCTCGGCACGGACAGACAAAACAGCGCCACGACCAATTGCAGCCAACCGATCATGGCGAGTGCTTGAGGCAACGCCGTGGAAGCCCCGGAAGTGATGGCGAGTACCACCAGCGGGCTGATGAACTCGCCGGCAAAAATTGCGGCGGTGAAACACCCCGCCGCTCGCCCACGCTGAGCAAAGCCGACTTGCGCCATGATCCAGGTGATCAACGTCGGCAACATCAGGCCGATGCCCAGCCCGTTCACCAAGACCGCGACCACCACCTGTGCGTGGCTGCCGGCAGCAGCCATCAACAAGCCGCCAATGCCGGCCAGGCCATAGGCAATCAGCAACACATGCTGGCTGCGCAGACTGCTCAACAAACGAAAACTCAAGGCCCCGACAAGCACACCGAGTTGATTGGCGCCCATGGTCATGCCGATCTGCTGCGGCGCATCCACGTGCAACAAGTTGAGCAAGTAACCGGCCTGCACCGGCACGATGAACAGGCTCAGCCCCGCGAGCAGCGACAACGCATACAGGGGCGTCAATGCGCGCCACGGAAACAGGCGCGGGACTGGCGTCGGCAGCGTTGCTGCCGGTTGCACGCGGGGTTGCGGTTCCCAGAGTTTCCACGCCATCAGCGGCAGGAAAATCAGCCCGACTGCGTACAACGCAAACGGCGTGCGCCAGTCGTCCTGTCCGAGAAAACCACCCAGCGCGATAAACACCGCAGCGGACAGCGACGTCGCGACCATTTGCAGTGCAAACAGGCGTTCACGGCGTGCGCCGCTGTAGTAGTCGCCCATCAGCGTGGTGCAGCAGGTCATGATCCCCGCCTCTGCCAGACCGATGCCGGCGCGGCTGGCGACAATGGCCGGCAGCGAATCCAGCCAAAGTGGAAGCACACCGCAGAGCGTGTACAGGGCCATGCTCGCCAACAACAGCGGTTTGCGCCCGAGCCGATCGGCGATGACCCCGGCAAACGGCGCCAGTACTGCAATCATCAATGCCGGCAAGGTCAGCACGATCGGCACCAGCACGGTGCTGCCCGCGACCTCGGCAAAATGTGCCTGCATGCGCGGCAATACCGGTGCGAGCAATACCGCGCCAAGCACTGGCAGACAGCTGCCGATCAGCAACAGCAACGATTGCGTCAAACCGGCGCGGCGGCCGCTGTTTTCCAATGAAGACTCAACGGCCATGACAGGTCTCCCGATGACGCGATTGATGAACATCTAGCGCGACGGATCGCGACGGCACGGCCAGATTGATGGCCTCCGCCGGCGTTTCTGCGTCGGTGTTCGTGCGCCGCGCAGGCAGCAGAAAGTACGCCAGCGCTGGCAACAGCAGCAGCGCGCCGACCATGTTCCAGACGAACATGAACGCCAGCAGCACGCCCATGTCAGCCTGGAATTTGATCGGCGAGAAGATCCACGTGGCCACACCAATGGCGAGCGTGATGCCGGTGAGCATCACCACTTTGCCGGTGGACACCAGGGCGCGGTAATAGGCTTCTGACAGGCTCGCGCCCTGACGCAGATGACCGAGCAGGATGCTCATCACGTACAACGCATAGTCGACGCCGATGCCGACACCCAACGCGATCACCGGCAACGTCGCGACCTTCACGCCGATGTTCAGCCAGACCATCAATGCTTCGCAGAGGATCGAGGTGACCATCAGTGGAATCACCGCGCACAGCGTGGCGCGCCACGAACGGAAGGTGATCAGGCACAGCACGATCACTGCCCCGTAGACCCAGAACAGCATCTCGCGATTGGCCTGTTTGACCACGATATTGGTCGCCGCTTCGATGCCGGCATTGCCCGCTGCCAGCAGAAACTGCACATCATCGTTGTTATTGGCCGCGGCGAATTGCTCGACGTGCTCGACCAGCCGCGTCAGCGTTTCAGCCTTGTGGTCGGTGAGGTAGGCGTACAGCGTGAGCAGGCTGCAATCCTCGTTGTACAAGCCGCGTGGCGCACTGGCGGTGATCATGTTGAGCATCGCCTGATTGTTCTGCAGCTCGTACCACTTGGCGCTGCCTTCGCTGAGGCCGACCAGCATGCGCCGGTTGAGCAAGGCCAGCGAGTTGGTCGAATCCACCCCCGGCAATGCACGCAGTTGCCAGTCCAGCGCATCGACTTTGGCGAGGATGTCGTAACGCGCACATTGCCCGGCCGGGGTCTTGACCATCACCGCGAACAAATCACTGCTGGCGCCGTAGTGCCGGGTCAGAAAAGCATCGTCCTGGTTGTAGCGTGAGTCGGCGCGCAGCTCCGGTGCGCCGGCATCCAGATCACCGATCTTCAATTGCAGGCTGACCACAAAGCCCAATGCCGCCAACGCCAGGCTGATGGCAATGCACAGGCTGGCCCAGCGACGTCGGGTAAACAGATCGAGAAAACGCCAGAAGCCATGACGCCGCGCACCGGCCTGGTCGTTCTGCTCGCTCTTCAGGCTCAATTGCGCCGCGCGCGGCGTTACGCCGACATAGGACAGCAACACCGGCAGCAGAATCAGGTTGGTGAAAATCAGCACCGCCACACCGATGCTGGCGATCACCGCCAGATCCTGAATCACCTGGATCTTGATCAGCATCAGCACGGCAAAACCCACTGCGTCGCAGAGCAATGCCGTCAGCCCGGCCAGAAACAGCCGTCGAAAGGTGAAGCGCGCGGCCACCACCCGGTGCATGCCGCGACCGATGTCCTGCATGATGCCGTTCATTTTCTGCGCGCCGTGGCTCATGCCGATGGCGAACACCAGAAACGGTACCAGCACCGAATACGGATCCAGTTGATAGTCGAGCAACGGCAACAGACCCAGTTGCCAGACCACCGCTACCAATGAGCAGAACACCACCAGCACCGTGCTGCGCAGGCAGCGTGTGTACCAGAACAGCACAGCGGTGGTGATCAGGATCGCGACGGCGAAGAACAGCAGGATCTGCTTGAGCCCGGCAATCAGGTCGCCGACCTTTTTCGCGAAACCGGTGATGTGAATGTCGATCCTGTCGTTCTGGTACTGGCTGCGCAACGCTTCCAGTTGCTCCGACAGCACCGAGTAATTCAGCGCTTGGCCGTCAGCGGTCGTCGCCAGTAACGGCACGTAAATGATGCTCGAGGTTTGATCGAACGCTACCAGTTGGCCGAGCTCGTTGGAGCGCTGCACGTTGCGGCGCAAGGCCTCGAGACTGGCCGGGGTGCCAGCGTAATCGTCCGGGATCACCGGGCCGCCATCCAGTCCGTCTTCCGTCACTGCGACCCAACGCGTTGCGGGCGTCCACAGCGACTTCATGTAGGCGCGATCGACGCCGGGCAGCAGGTAAAGCTTGTCGCTCAAGGCCTGTAAGGTTTTCAGATACTCAGCGTCGTAGATATCGCCCTGGCGATTGGCGACGACGATGCGCAAGGAGTTGCCGAGACCACTGAGCTGCTTTTGATGCTGCAGATAATTGGCGATGTAAGGTTGTTGCGTGGGAATCATCTTTTCGAAACTGGCGTTCAGCTCGACACGCGTGGCCTGATAGCCCAGGAAAAGCGTGGTCACCAGGCACACCAGCAACACCCACAACCGGTGATTGAACAAAGTGCGTTCCACGACCGAGCCGGAGCGCGGGTCGAAACTCGCCAGGCTGGCCGTGGCGTTGTCGAATGGTTTCATAACCTCACTCCGAAGCTGTAGCAGTGGGCGATGCCAGGCGCGTCACCCCGGTGAAACCGGCCAGCACCAGGCTGCCATCGGCGGCCTGCACGACACTGGAAATCGGTTTGCCCAGCGGTTTGCCGAAAGGCTGCAGGGTGGGTGCGTCGCCCGTGGTGCGAAACATTGCGCCCGCCTGATTGACCAACAACAGCTGGCCGTCAGCGCTGCGGATCGCTTCACTGAAGGACACCGGCATCGGTACGGGCGCGGGCACGAAGCTGTTGCCGTCGTCGGTGGAAATGAACGCGTTGCCTTTCAGGCCTGCCGCCAGCAGCGCGCCGTCATCGCGTACTTGCAGGGCGAAAAAGCTGCCGCTGTACGGGCTGTCGAGCGCGACGAAAGATTGTCCACCGTCCTCGGAACGCGCCACATAGCCTTGCTCGCCGGCGATGAACCAACGCGCGCCGTGTTGCGCGATGGCATACAGATGCGCGCCCATCGGATTGTCGATTTGGCCCATCAGCGACTGCCAGCTTACGCCGCCGTCCTCGGTGGTAAACGCGAGGCCATAGGCGCCGACGATCAGGCCGTGACGCGCATCGGTGAACTTGAGGTTCAGAAACGGTTTGTCCGCGCCTTCGCTGACCATCCGTTCGGCAGTTTGCACGCGCGCCGCCGCTGCGTCGGGGTCAGTCGCTGTGGGCAGTTGCTCGCGTGCGCCGTGCAATTCCAGTTGCGCCGCGCGATTGCCGTCCAGTTGCAACGCCCAGTTTTCACCGCCGTCGTGGGAGACCAGCACCGCACCGGCGTGACCGACCGCCCAGCCCGTATTGGCATCGACAAATTGCACCGCCGTAAGGCTGACGGAGACCGGCACCTGCGCCTGCCGCCAATTGATACCGTTGTCATCGGAGAGCAAGACGATGCCGCGTTCGCCGACCGCCACTAACCGCGCACCTGCCCGCGCCAGATCAAGCAAAACCGCTTGCCGGGCCTGCGGCGCACGCATTGCCGGGGTGTGCAATACATCACCGACAACAGCAGCCTGAGCCTGGCTCACGGGTAATACGCAAGGCAGCGCCAGCAGCGCTAACAACCGCCCGAGCACCTGACAGATTCTGTTCATACCGACCTCGAAACCACCTGTGAAACCGGATCGCCGCACCGTGTGGCGATCCGGCCCGATTCAACGAACCCCGGCACCCGCCATCGCCGCCGGCGAGAATTCCGACGCCTTGTAGCGATCGACCACGCCGTACTGCTCAGGCAGGCCGGTGTAGACGTTCTGGATAAACCAGGCGCCGGAGGTCAGGTCGTAGAAACCCGAAGACAGCTGCGCCTGCGCTGGCAGATCCGGCAGCACTGCCGGGAGCGACCACAAGGTTTTGGCGAGTTGGCCGTTGGCGTCCCAGCGATCGCCGAGCATCGCTTGCCAAGTGTCTTCGTCGAGGTAGTAGCGGCCCTTCGGCAGTTGGTGACGCTTGCCCGGCGCGAGTTCGGCGTCCACCACCCATACGCGGTGCAGTTCCCAGCGCACGTAATCAGGATTCATGTGGTGAGCCAGAAACAGGTCTTCCGGTTTGCCGGCGGTCAGGACCTTGTTGGTGTTGTAGGGGATATACATTTCCTGCTTGCCGACCAGCTTCCAGTCGAAGCGATCGATGCGCCCCTGGAACACGCTCAACTCATCGAACGACATCACCCCGGCGGTTGCCGGCGTCGGTGTGTCGCAGCAGGCATTCGGCAACTTGCGCACGCGGCGCTGGCCGGTCAGATAGACGTGGGCCTGGGACTTGTCGCCGTTGATATTGGTGCGCCCCATGATTTGCTCACCGGCACGCAACGGCGGGCCGACGTTCAGCAGGCGGAACAGCCAGTAATCACCGGCGAAGCTTTCCGGCGTGCCGTCCTGGTAGTAATACGGCATGTCCTGGATCGCCTGGCCGTCGGTGGTCATCACCTGTTTGCCGTCTGCGGTCATCAGGTAATGGCGAAAGTGCATGGCCAGTGACGTGCCGCGCCAGTTCAGGATGTGGTTCCACATGACTTCGGCGCCGTTATGCGGAATCGGGAATGGAATACCGCCAAACGCCCCTTCGGGCACCGGTCCAGCGCTGCTGTCGACCAGTTTGGCGCGGGTCGCGTTTTTCAGAGTGTTGTCGTACACCCATTGCGGTGCGGCGGCCGAGCGACGGGTCGGATAGACATCGATGCGATAGGTGTCGGGAAAACGCTTGAACATTTCCTTGGTGCCATCGCTGAGCTTGCCAGCGTATTGCGCCAGGTTTTTCGAGGTGATGCTGAACAGCGGCTTGTCGGCCGCAAACGGATCGCTGCGTTTGCCGCCCGGTTTGTACGCCGGGTCGACCTTGGTGTAACCGCCCTGCCAGGCTGGAATGCTGCCGTCGGCATTGCCTGCGCGCTCGGCACCCATTGGCGTGAGACTGCTCGACAGTTTGGCCGCCTCTTCTGCGGTGGCCGCAGTTGCAACCTGACTCAGGACGGTCAGCGTTCCGAGCAAGGCAAAGCACAGGGCCTTCAGCCGTGGGAAGCGATTGTGGTGGTGAGAAGTCATGCGCAAGTCCTCTTAAAACGTGGTCTTGACGGAGAAGGCGAGGTAATCCCGATCCTTCAGCGATTGCTTGTAATTGAACTGGCTGAGGCCGTTGAGATTGGTGTCCTCGGCGCCGTAGTAATGCGTGTAGGTCAGGCCGGCCGTGACGCGATCGAGGTAAGTGGCGGTGATGCCGATGTTGATGTCGCCACCGTTGTCCGGGCCGAACGAGCTGACCACCGCTGATTTGCCCAGCGGGAAATAACTGACGCCAACCGGAATGCTGATATCGATGCCGGAGAAGAACTGGCGGTACGTCGGCGTGTAGACGACTTTGAAACCGAGGCCATCATCGGTGGCGTTCGGGTCCAGCGCGGCGCGATTTTTGGTGACGCTGAGCAGGCGGTTCCACGCCACTTCGCCAACCAGTCCGGACTCGCGGGCGATGAAGTTGGGGCCAAACGATGCCAACACGTTCAAGTTGACGTGAGTGGTGCGACCCACGGCGTAGAGCGCGTCATCATCGTTGTCGGCAATGACGCCGGGCAGCACGGTCTGACCGTTCGAAACCAGCGGCATGTTCCAGCGCATCGACGCTTCACCGGCGAAGCTGTACTCGTCCACGGTGGTGGAAAAGCTCGCGCCCAGCGCGCGAATATCTTCGGGGTAAACCCAGTAGTACTCGCCGATCTGGCCGGTGCTGAAGTTCGGCGCCGCCGTCGACGGTTTCAGATACAGCTTCGGCGTCTTGTCGTGGTACTGGATGGCGTAGAGGCCGTACTCGACGGTCTCAGCGCTGTATTTCAGTTGCAGACCGCCCTGCCCCGAACTGCGCGCTTCCTTGTCATTACCGTGAAAAAACGCGGCGGGACTGGCCGGGTTGCCGCCGAGGAATGCCGGAAACGGCGCACCGACGATCAAGCGCTCATTGCCTTCGCCAATGGTGTCGCTGGTGGAGAAATAACTGCCGGCGGCGGGCAGTCGGGTTTCTTCCCATTCGAGTTGGTAGTAGGCCCCGAGCGATACGTCGTCAGTCAGTTGAAACGTGCCCGACAGTTGATTGACCGGACGGGTGATTTCCTTGAACTGCGTGTTCGGCACCGACTGCGCCTTGACCACGTCAACCGGGGCCATGCCACCGGCAATGCCGTTGGCGCCGAAGAACAGGCTTTCGCCCCAGATCAGGCCATGACGGCCGGCGCGCACTGACGTTGCGCGGTCGGCCAGTTCACCGTTCCAGTAGACGAACGCGTCGAGGATTTCGCCGTCACCACCGTGCAAATGACGAGTGTCATCGGTGAACTCGTCGTAGCCGACCGACCGTGCGTTGGCACGGGACGGATCGTTATTGTCGTTGTTGCCCTGGTACTCGCTGTCGTACCACGCTGCACCGCTCAAACGTGCGCCGAAATCCTGAAACGACAGATCCAGCTCCGAGAGGATGTCGGTGCGATTGGAGATCAGGCCTTTTTTGAACGCACGATCGCCGTCGTCCTGATTGAGCGCTACCTGACCCTCGGTCAATTTGCTGCTCGGATTCTGCGTGCGCCAGGCAGCGCTGTACTTGATCGTGTTGTCCCAGCGTAGCTTGAAATCCGGGTTGCCGGTATCGATGTCGAAAGCGTGAGCGGCCTGGCTGCACAGCACCAGCAGCGCAGCAACGCTCAAACCAAAGGGTGCAGACGAGCAGACCGGGCGACGCGCGAGCGCCGCAGTCGTAGAACTAACCATCGCGTTAACCTCTTGTTTTTATAGTGGTAACTGCTGTGGATGCGTCGCAGGTGGGGCTTAAATCGGCTCGGCAGTGCGCGCGAGCATTTGCTTGACCAGGCCAATGCGATCGAAGGCGCGGTCGTGTTGCATTTCCTTGTCGCCGGCCAGCACCGAGCTTTCGCTGATGTATTTGCAACGCTCGAAGCGCCGCGCCATGAAACGCTGCAGCTGCTGTTCGACGCTGGTGGCGGCGGACTGCTCGCGAGTCAGTTCTTCGCTGAGCACAATCGCGTCTTCGATGGCCATGCCGGCGCCTTGACCGAGATGCGGCGTGGTGGCGTGGGCCGCATCGCCAATCAGCAGGACGCGTCCGCGATGCCACGGCTCATCGACGAACACCACTTCCATCGGCTTGTAGACGACCTGGCTGTTGTCGGTGATTTGCTCGCGCAGCTCGCCGATCAGCCCGGTAAAACCTTGCAGGCGCTGGCGCATCTGCGCAGCCAGATCGGCAGGATCCATCCACGGATTGGACGGCTCGTGGGACGTCAGAAACAGGTACATCAAGTTACCGGCCAGCGGCACCAGCCCGGCGTTGCCGTCAGCGCTTTGATAGTTGGCCAAATGATCGATCTGTGGCGCGCGGGGAAAGTTGTAGCGCCACACCGACTGACCAGTGAAACGCGGGGTGTAGGCATCGCCGAAGACCAGGCTGCGCACTTTCGAGAACAGTCCGTCGGCACCGACCACCAGGTCGTAGTGGCCGCGATTGCCGTCGGTAAACAACACGTCGACCTCTGTGCCGTTGTCGTCCAGCGCTTCCACACTCAGGCCCAAACGCACGTTGGCGCCGAGTTGCAGGGCGGTTTCGCTGAGAACTTTATGCAGCGCCAAGCGAGAAATGCCGACGTTGGCAGGGTATTGCGGGCCGGCCAGTCGCTGACCCGGAATGCGCGCCAGTTGTTGCCCGCCCGGGCCGTAGATAGCGACGTCTTCGAAGGCATAAGCGGCATCGAGATAACCGTCGAGAACGCCCAGCTTGGCCATTTCACGGACGACGTTGCTCTGTTGAATAATCCCGACGCCATAGACTGTCCATTCGGACTTGAGCTCGATCAAATCGACCTCGATACCTTTACGCCGCAAGGCGATGGCCGCACACAAGCCGCCGATACCACCGCCCACGATCAGAACGTTGTTCACTGCACTCATGGTGTTCTCTCTTTTTATTCTTGTGATCGATGCTGCGTCGGGCACGGCATCGTTGGATGAAGCTTCCCGGCAAAGCAGGGATTTGACTAATCGCGAGTAAGGATGCGATGTATCGCCGTACGCGATACCTCGATTTATCCCGGCAGCGGCAACTCTTCAGGCATTTGCACCAGCAGCCAGCCATCCTTCTCGCTGAACGGCAGCGCCTCCAGCCTCTGGCCCAGGCACGGGCCGTAGATGCACTCGCCGGTCGCCGGCAGAAATTGCGCACCGTGGGCGTAACAGACGATCAACTGGCCATCGGCGGACAGGAAGCGGTCCTTGCGATACTCCAGGCGCACGTCCAGATGCGGACAACGGTTGCGATAGACCCGCACCTGATTGTCATGACGCAGGGCAAACACGCTGTCGCGCCCCTGCGCCAACGGATCGAATCCGCGCGCCCGGCCCTCCTCCAGTTCGTCCAGTCGACACAATGGCCGCGCAATAGCGCTCATGATCAGCGCCGCCCTCAACCGAGTTTTGGCGGCGGGCCACCGGGGGCCCATTTTTCTTTGGCGCTGAACAGGAACAGCTGCGAGTTATCCGCCGACAGCGGTGCGCGACGGGCCTCCCAGGCGTCATCGTGCTTGTCCATGTCGGCGTCGTATTCGATGTGGCAGCCCAGCGGACTGTTGAAGTACCAGAACCAGTTGGAGCCAAACAGGTGACGGCCCGGCCCCCAGAAACTGGTCCAGCCTTTTTGCTCGAAACGCGTCCCGGCCAGCAGCACTTCGGTGCCACTGCCCATGTGGAAGGTGAAGTGTTCGCAGCCTTTCATGTGCGGCGGGGTCTGGATCATGAACAGGCAATGGTGATCGTCAGAGCCTGCCGGACGCATGAACGGCCCGGCGCCAATGAAGGTGTCGGTGGTGCGAAAACCCAGACGCTCGGCGTAGAAAGCTTCTGCTTTTGCTGCGTCGGGTACGAAATACACCACGTGCGACAAAGTGCGCGGAACAGCGCCCATATCGAGGGTAATGCCCGGCTGGTTGAGCGGCCGCTGTGGCGCATGGCCGGCGGCGTTGGTCAGGTCATCCGGTGCGCTGTACGGCTTGCGCACGCTGACCTGAAAAGCGATGGCGAAACCCATGTCGTCAACGCTGTGCAGCACGCCGTGTTGATCACGACGGACGATGCGATCTCGGGCCAGCTCATCTTCGATGGCATCCAGATCGCTGATCGCGCCGACCCCGTAGACCGTCTCGCGAATCGACGGCGCCGGGCCGATTGCCGCCGGCAAATCAGGATCGGCGGCTCGACGGATAATCACGGCGGTGCCGTCCAGCGCTTCGAAACGCCCGCCGTTGCTGTCAACGCCGACCGGCGCAAGGCCGTAGTCGCGCAGGCAATCGGTGCAGGCTTGAATGTCATCGACGCCAAAAATCAGGGCATCAAGGCCAATGATGTTCATGGCTTACCACTCCATTGAAATTATGATCCGGTGACTGTCGCCATGGACGCCTTGCAGCGCGCCGGGCCTGACTGGAAACCGGTGGTGGTGTCGGCTGCAGGGCCGACTGCGGCGAAGATTGGCGTACGGGCTGAGCGCTGACTAATCGCGAGTCGGGATGCGACCTATCGGCAAACGCGATACCTGCGACGAAGGTTGACGCGCCGATGGATTCGTTCGAATGTATTGCGAAAATAAATACAAGAACGGACCTGCCCATGCGTTTCAACCATCTGGATCTGAACCTGCTGGTCGCGCTCGATGTATTGCTCGAAGAGCAGAACATCACCCGCGCTGCCGAACGCCTGCACATGACCCAATCCGCCACCAGCGGCGTGCTCGCGCGTTTGCGTACCTACTTTGAGGATGAGTTGCTGGTCCAGGTCGGACGCAAGATGCAGCCCACGCCCTACGCCACGGAATTGGCCAAACCGGTGCGTGAAGTGCTGCTGACGATCCAATCCTCGATTACCGCCAAACCGGTGTTCGACCCGGCCACCAGCAAGCGACATTTTCGCTTGGTGACCTCGGACTATCTGATCAGCGTGCTGTTCGCCCAAGTGATCCAGAACATTCATCAGCAAGCGCCCAACATCACTTTCGAAATGCTTGGCCCCAGCGACAATTCCGGCGAGTTGCTGGTACGCGGCGAGGTCGACCTGATGATTGTTCCCGAGCGCTACATCATTGAAGGCCACCCTTCGCGCCTGCTGTTCGAGGAAGAACACGTGTGCGTGGTGTGGCAAGGCAATACGCAAGTCGGCGACACCCTGACCCTTGAGCAGTACATGGAGATGGGCCATGTCTCGGTGGGCTTTGGCCGTACCCGACACATGAGCATCGAAGAGTGGTTCATGAATCAATACGGCTTCAATCGGCGCATTGAAGTGATCACCAGCGACTTCAATACCCTGCCGCAACTGATTGTCGGCACGCAGCGCATCGCCACGATGCACCAGCGTCTGGCGAACCTCTACGCGCACTATCTGCCGCTGCGCATCCTGCCGCCACCGGTGAAAATCCCGGTCATGCGCGAGTACATGCTGTGGCACCGCAGCGTTGACGGCGACCCGATGCACCGCTGGCTGCGCGAACGCATCAGCGAATCCATCCAGCATCTGCAACACGTGCCCATCGTATCTCGCGATACCTCGTATCCGCCGTCACGATTGGCCAATTAGTCGGGTGATCCTTAACGTGCCTTGGGAATGCCAAGGCAACCATAAGGACAACAATAATCATGTTTCGCTATTTCCCGACCAACTACGTTTGGAATCTCTCTGTCGACCTGGCCATTGAAATGGGCGCCCGCATGGGCGAAATCGAAGAGATGTGCGCCCCGCTGCAAGAGGCAGCCAAGCAGCCGGACGCGGCCGGCACCCGTGCCTTTCGCGAAACCTGGGCGAAAATGGCTGACAAGCTCTGCGGTTTGGCCGAAGAAGACGAAGGCAATGGCCGGATGCTCTCGGCTGGCGAAAAATACAACCGCGCCGCCACCTATTATCTGACCTGCGAGCGCCTGCAAGCGCACGGCGCACCGGGGCGTACCGAGCTCTATCAACGCTTCCTGCAAACCTTCAAGCGCGGCGTCGAACTGTCGCGTGAAAACTGTGAACGGGTGGAAATCCCGTACGAGGGCAAACATCTTTCCGGCTTGCTGGTGCGCGCCGAAGGCGTCGAGGGGCCGGCACCGATTCTGGTGCAGGTCAACGGTCTGGACTCGACCAAAGAAATGAAATACCGCGTGGGCCTGCCAGCGTGGCTGGCGAAACGCGGTATCTCTTCACTGATCATCGACCAGCCCGGTACCGGCGAAGCGCTGCGCCTGCATGGCCTGACCGCACGATTCGACAGTGAACACTGGGCCAGTCGCGTGGTGGATTGGCTGGAAACCCGAAGCGATGTTGATGCCAAACGTATCGGCCTCGAAGGTGTCTCGTTGGGCGGCTATTACTGCCCGCGAGCGGTTGCCTTCGAACCGCGCTTCGCCTGCGGCGTCGTGTGGGGCGCCAACCATGACTGGCGTGATGTGCAAAAACGTCGACTGGAAAAGGAAGGCAGCTTCCCGGTGCCGCATTATTGGGCGCATGTCTGCTGGGTCTGGGGCGCGAAGGACGTCGAAGAGTTCATGGCCATCGCCGAGAACGTCCACCTCGATGGCGTGCTCGACCGGATCAAGGTGCCGTTCCTCGTGACCCATGGTGAACAGGATTCGCAGATTCCGTTGAAGTGGGCGCATCGTACCTACGAACAACTGGTCAACAGTCATAAGTGTGAACTGAAAATCTTCACCGAACGTGAAGGTGGTGTGCAGCATTCGAGCTTCGACAACAGCATCAATGCCGGGCAATACATTGCCGACTGGGTTGCCGAAACTCTGGGTGGCCACACCGCTTGATCCACTGAAAAAACACGCCATGAAAAACGCCGGTTAATCTTTCGATTTTCCGGCGTTTTGCATTAACGGATTCAAGCGCTGGCGCACCTATTGACGCCGTCAATACGCAGCCATCGATGCAATCTGCTGGTCGTCCCCTCGCCTGCTCTCTAGCCTCTCTTTGCATAACAATCACACAGTGAAGACGCCATGACTGCCCTGCACCTGAAATGCCAGACCCTGTTTGACGGCAGCGGACGGCAAACCCGCCAGCAACAGACATTGATCGTCGAAAACGGCCTGCTCAGTTACGTCGGCGCTACCGCGTTGGCACCCGCTCCCCAGCCAGGCGATACACAGGTGGATGCGGGGGATGATTTCGTCATGCCGGGGCTGGTGGATGTGCACACGCATCTGGCCTTCGGCAACGCGCAAAGCGAAGAAGACATTGATCTATGGACCAGCGACGAATTTCGCGCGTTGCGCGGGATGTTCTTCGCGCAACACGTGCTGGCCGCCGGCGTCACCAGCATGGTCTGCCCCGGCGACAGCGGCCAGCTCAGCATCGCCGTGCGCAATGCGGTGACCGCTGGTTTGTTCGAAGGCCCGAGGATCGCAGCCAGCAGCCGCGTCATCACCAATCGCCAGAGTCTCAATGACTGGTTCCCGAGCCGGGTTGGCGCCCCGGAATACTTCACCGCGCAGTTGGTCACCAGCCGTAGCGACGCCCTCGCGGAGATCCGCAAGCAGGCCAAGGACGGCGTCGACCTGATCAAGATCGCCATGGACGGCACGCACCGCCGTCCCAACGGCGAAATCATTGCGGCCTTTACCGCTGACGAAACCTTCGAAATGGTTGAGGAAGCGCATCGTCTGGGCTGCAGAGTCGCCACGCATGCCTACGGTCGCGAAGCTGTGATGTACGCGGCGCGCGCAGGCGTTGATCTGGTTTTCCATGCCTTTTACATGGACGACGCGTGCATCGAAGCGTTGCTCGAGGCCGGCAGCATCCTGGCCCCGACCATGACATTCCCGCAGAACACCGTGGATTTCTGTCAGCCCCATGACCCGGCGATCAGCACGGGTTATGCCGGTTATTGTGCACGCACACTGGAGGTCGGTTCGGCGGTACTCAAACGGGCAAAAGCGGCTGGCGTACCCTTTGCCTGCGGCAGTGACAGCGGCTTCGCGGTGACGCCTTACGGAGAGTGGCATGCTCGTGAGCTGGAGTTGCTGGTGACTCGGCTTGGATTCACACCGGCCGAAGCGTTATACGCCGCGACCGCTGTTGGTGCGCGCTGTATGCCGCGCGGGGAAACACTCGGCTCGCTGCAAGTGGGCAAGCAGGCGGATTTTCTGCTGCTCGACGGTTCACCGCTGGACGACATTCGCATCCTCCAAGATCGTTCGCGCCTCAAAGCGGTGTACAAGGCCGGCCAACCGGTACGCATGGATCGCAGCCCCTACAACCCCAAGCAAGTGTCCGATTTCAACTCGCTGAAATGGACCGATCTTTACACCCGCGACCGCGTGGCCCAACTGGGCAAGTGGGCCGTATGAGGACTGAGATCATGCAACGACTCGACTTGCTGACCGCCACGAACATGGCGAGCGATGCCATCCGCATCGCTCGGGAAACCGGGATCAAGCCCTTGGGCGTCGCAGTACTGGATGCCGCCGCCCATCCCTTGGCGATTTTGCGCGACGAACACGCCACTTTCCTGCGCACGCAAATCGCCACCGGCAAGGCGCGTGGCTGCCTGGGCATGGGTTTTGGCGGACGTGAGCTGGCGCGGCGCGCGCAAGCCATGCCGGCGTTTTTCGACGCGATCAATAGTTTGACCGGCGGCGAGGTGATTCCCGTAGCGGGCGGCGTGCTGATTCGAAATGCCGAGGGCATGGTGCTCGGGGCCATCGGCATCAGCGGCGATACCTCGGACAACGACGAGCGCTGCGCATTGCTGGCCATCGCCAAGGCCGGATTGGTCGCCGACAGCGGCGATCAGGCAGAGGGTTGATCGAGTAACGCGGCCTGTTCCAGCAGCAGGCCGCGAAACCATTGCATTGCCGGGTCATGCTCTTGATAGGGATGCCATTGCAAGACTTGAACGGCCTCGGGAAAAGCCAACGGCGCCGGGTGGACGCGCAACGGATAACGCTGAGCGAAGCGTTGCGCCTGTCGTCGAAACACCGTGGCAATGCGTGCGGTACCGACAATGAATTGCGGCATCAGCACAAAGCTTTCAACGGTCACGGCCACTTGTCGCTCAATGCCGAGTTCATGCAGGTGCATGGCATCCATCGCCAGGTTGTGCCCGTCGGCAAACTCGCGCACCACATGCGCTGCGGCGCGATAGTCGGCCATGCTCAGTTGCTCGGTAAACTCTGGCTGCTGGGCGCAGACGATACAACAGAGCTGGTCCGTCATGAGCGGCACATGGGGATAGGCCGGGTTCAACCGTCGCTGAGGCACGATTACGCAATCACTGCGCCGATAATCGAGCGCTTCGCTGACGACATCACCGTCGCGCGGGACAGGCATGTCGCGCAGGCTCAAGCGAATACCCGGAGCGATACGCGCCAATGCATGGCTGACCGCAGGGAGCAGCACATCGGCGACGTAATCGGAGGCTACTAGAGTGATGTGTCGGTCGCAGTTCGCCGGGTCAAAATTCAGCGGTGCATCGACGATCTCCCGGGTCAGTGCCAGCGCAGCACGTACCTTTGGCAGCAATTCCAGACCCAGCGCTGTGGGTTCCAGGCGGCGCCCGACTTGCACCAGTAACGGGTCATTGAAATGTTCACGCAAGCGGCCCAGTGCCGAACTGGCAGCTGACTGTCCCAGGCACAGACGCTCGGCCGCCCTGCTGACGCTGCATTCGCTCAGCAAAGCGTCCAGCGCAACCAAGAGATTAAGGTCGAGGCGTCGATATCGCATGTCGGTTCCGCTGAAGGTGATAGTGACGTCTTTGCGCCCGCCCGGTTTGCGGGCAGGATCAAAAACGAATCATGACCTTAGCGAGCTGTGTACCCATGCGCCAATCGCGTGTTGGGTTGGGAGGTATCGTTAACGAAGATACCAAGCGCCACTGCGCGTGAATTAGTTGCTCAAGGGAAGCCACTAACAGAAAGGTCAACACGCACCATCGAGGATCCAGCAGGTAAGCAAATGCCCTGCGATCACTTTTGATCGAGGGTAACTTATAGGTTGCTCGAAATTGATGCTCGTGGACTGCAATCGGCCAAAAGCGGACATTGGCTTCGGCAGGTATTGGCCTAGACTGGGTCGACTCAATAATCGAAGGACATAGAATGCTTATTGTCTTCAGCGGCCTTCCAGGTACTGGAAAAACGACTATAGCAAGTGACCTTGCCACCAGAACAAGGGCGGTGTATCTGCGGATCGATACGATTGAGCAGGCTATCCGAAACTCCGGTGCTCTGGCACAAGACGTGGGGCGGAGCGGTTATATGGTCGCTAATGAGCTTGCTCTGAGCAATCTTCGCTTTGGCAGTACTGTCATAGTCGACTGTGTTAACCCAGTAATCGAAAGCCGAAACGCGTGGAGCGAGATCGCTATTCGCTCTGGTACTCCATTAGTGAATATCCAGGTGGTTTGCTCTGATAAATATGAACACCAGCGACGGGTAGATACCAGGAAGATTGATATTCCTGGCCTGTCGCCCCCGACCTGGCAATCTGTATTGGATCATGAGTATGAGCCGTGGGATGACGCTCCCTTTGATATAGACACAGCCTTGACGTCCCCGGCGGAGGCAGTGGCAATGATCACTAAACGATTTTTATCCGAGGAGTAGCACCAGCTAAAAGCTCTACTTAGCAAGGTGCGATCAGCAGACGCTTGCCGCTTTTGGCCGAACGCTGGTGGTCGAGAACGGCTGCTTTACGCCTCCACTCTCAGCAAACGGCCGACACCCTGATGAACTCACTCACTGAGCATGTCGCCAGTTTGACGTCTTTTTCTCACACAACTGATCGTCAAAAGTACGCCGGCTGCAATGCCTTGTGTACCGCACATAAGCCAGATTAGGCCTATGTGAAAAAGGACCCAGGCACTCAAACCTAAAATCAGTGTTAACAATACCCCAAGTAAAAGTAGTGGCAGGTGTTGCACAGAGGGGCTGTCCTCCAGCGAGTCGGAAAAAATGCTCCAGCATGCCCATTGCGAGAACAGCGACAGCAGAAGCCACAACATGATCACCCCCCAACCAGAAAAGGATTGTGAGGTGAAGAGGTTGATCGTCGAGGTGATGGTGAACCAAAGAGTGAAGGCGAATGTAGTGCTTGAAGGTACGGTATAGGCTGGAAGGGCAATGGCTATCTGAATCAACTTGAGTGTTTGCAATCGAGTCATTCATACGCTCCCTGCAAGTTGAATTTCACCGCGTCCTATGGATTCTTCAGTGACTATAGATCAGGAGTCCTTCGAGGGGGAGCATGCGGGCGGTCAGCTATTGGCCTATTGCTGCCGGTCACCAAGGCCGCAATCGCCCATAGCTGCCGGTGAGGAACGGTAGATTTTGGCCATAACCGGACACTCGACAGCCCCCGAACGTTTGTTGAGATCCGTCTGATCGTCTATGAAAGAAGCGCTCGCAGCGGAGCTGGAATGGGTACAACTTCTTTACTTTCCGGTGAGACACAAACGTGTGTGACATTCGCGGTAAATGCCAGCACGCCTTCGTCTATAAACCCCTCAACCAAAAAAGTAAAAGAGTGCTCGTCCAACCTGGCCACGCTGACGTTAATAGTCAATTCGTCATCCCACGTCACCGGAGCCAGCAACTCGATCGACATCGCACGCACCGGCGGCAATATATTAAAACTCATCACCGCTCTAAGCCCCGGCCCCCCTACCCATCTGTCGAGTGCTACACCAATGGCCTCTACAGCAAAATGTGAGAATCGCGGGGTGTAAACCACCCCTGCGGGATCACAATCTCCGAACAAAATAGTTCTGCTTACAAAAACCGCATCAGGCATTTAATCCCCCCTACTCGCCAGCGTCAGGCCGATATCGATGAGTTCTTCTCGCTCGGCCATCAAGGGCTTCTGCCTTTGATGGCGGCGATTTTCCCTATATCAGCGACTCAAGGGCTTTCCTCTGGAACCTAAACACTCAGCTGCTTGATCCAGTCAAGACTCGCAACGGTAGATACAGAAGGACGGTACTCACACCCGATCCATCCTGCGTAGCCGCGCTGCTCCAGCGCCGCGAACAAGGCAGCAAAGTCGATACTCCCCGTTCCCGGCTCGTGACGACCCGGGCAATCGGCTATTTGCACATGCACGGTTCTGTCATAGAAACGCGCCAGCACATCGGCTGCATCTCCGGTCAAAAGCTGCGCATGGTAAAGATCAAGAATCAGCCCGACACTCGGGAAGGTCTCCAGTACCTGTTGTGCCTTGCTGAAGTCAGACATGTAATAGCCCGGCATCGCCTCCGCGCTGATCACTTCGATCAGCGGCCGCAGCCCCTGGTCTTCCAAGTACTTGACCGCATATTCCAGGTTGCCCGCGTAGGTTCGCTCAGCGTCATTCTGCGTGGTAACGCCCGACATGATGTGGACATCCGCACACGCCAAGGTCTTTGCGTAGCGGGCGGCCTGGAGCAACCCGTCACGAAACTCCTCTCCCCTGCCCTGTAACGCAGCGATGCCTTTGGTCACGCCAGCCGGGGCGGCGAACTGAATCAACGGCAAACTGTATTGGGCTAGATGGTCGGCAAGCAGACTGGCGTCGAATTCGTACGGTGACGGGAACTCCACTGCCCGGAAACCGGCGGCTGCGGCGGCTTCGATGCGTTGTAGAAAAGGCAATTCATTGAATTGGAAGCCGAGATGAGCATTGAACTTGAGCATTGGGTAATCATCCATCCTGGGAAGAAACGACATCATTAGCCTGGAGCATCCTTTGCCGCTCCAGCACTGCACTATCGCAAGTGTGTTCAACAATTAAAACCAGGTTTCCATCTGGATACCGTATTGCCACACCCCTCCCGCCTGGAAGTCGGACATGCCAAAGGAGTCGTTAGTACTGAACCTGTCCAGATCCGAAGACCAGTTCATGTAGCTGGCGAACACTCGCAACTCCGGACGCGAGAGTAGATCGCCGACGTCGAGTTTGAATGTCGGGGCGACCGTGAATTTCCAGAAGTTACCATCGACCGCATTACGTTGGAGATAGCCTTTGGGGTCGAGGTTCATGGTTTGCCAGCTCATTTCGTAGGCCATTTCGAAGTTGCTGTTGATTTTGTTGGCCAAGCGCACGTTGAGGGTGAGCCAGCGGTAGTCGTCACCTTTGACGTATCTATCCTTGCTCTGTTCAGCCAGCAAGCTGGGCCCGATGCGCCAGTCAGAGGTCAGCGGGGTCTCACCGTAAAGTGCCAGACGCAGCGCGCGGGCGTCGTCGATCAGTTCACCGTCCGAGCCAACGTTCTTGACCTCTGCCCCCAGGCCTTGCCCATAGAGCAGCGCCGTTTTGAAGAAGCCTTCCCTGCCGAAAAAGGTTTTCTGGTGATTGGCCAGCATGCTGTGCAAACCGGAATCCGCAGGCGTCAAACCGGCTTTATTGGTGCGGGTGCCAAAATCGTTTTTCTTGGCGCCGATGGCGTTGTACATCCACTGCCACTGGCCATCCTCGAAGAACTGGTTGGAGGTCAGGATGTAGCTTTCCACATCGGCATTGATACCGCCCTGACTGAAATCCCCGTAGCTACGCCCAATCAACGAGTAATTCGAGCGCCAATGCTTGTTCATCTGCACATCGTAAATTCCACCGCCGGTGCCGGCCAGGTAAACGACGTCCGAGTCCAGCCAGTGGATATCGAAATTATCTCTATCGAATCGCTTGCCTGCCCACAGCGTAGCGTTCTCGAAGACTGAATTGCCTTTGAATGCAGCGACATGGTCGAGCGTGGCGAACACCTGGCGTACGTTGAGTTTGCTTTCGTCGGCCGTCCAGTCATTGGAGCTTTCCACACCGTCGGCGATGGAGACGGTGAATTTGGAACGGGTACCGTTTTGCGCATAGACCTCTTTCGACAGGTCGATACGCATGTAGGTGTCGTCCTCGTTACCGAGTCGCCCGACTGCCCCGCCCACCGAACCGGCCGGCGTTGTATAAGGGCCGCCACGCCCGCCACCCAGCCCCTCGTCAACCAGCAATCCGGAGCGCGCATAGCCGTTGAAGCTGAATCCATCGGTGAGGTTCCCGGTACTGCCCTCCTTGTCCAGGCTTTGCTGACGGGCTTCGAGTTTTGCCAGTCGGGTGTCCAGAGCAGGTGCCGAAATGGCTGTTGCGTTAGCCGCGACGGACTGCGAGGGAGGCGTCGCGAATTTGATCTGCTGCAATTCCCGGGCAAGTGCCTGGGTCTGCTGTTCGGCCGTGGCTGCACGCTTTTCCGCTGCGCTGGCACGCGCTTCAAGCGCGGCCATGCGCTCTTCCAGCGTCGCGGCCTGAGAAGCCGCTGCCGATGTGCCGAGCACGCCGACCAGTAGCCAGCTTGATCCTTTCTGCATGTTGACTCCCTGTTTTGTTTTTATTTTTTGGTTGCCGCAGTTGCCTTTTTTGCGTGGGTCGCGAGTTGTCACAAACGACAAAAAAAGGATGCCTCCTCGCAAATACGCTGCTACATTTGGCGATGTTAACGTTAACTTTTCTAAAAACAAAAATAAAGGACGCTCGATGAAACACCTGAAATCGCTCCTGCCAGTTGCATTGATCACCCTGTCTGCCGCACTGCCATCCGTGTCGAACGCAACCGATCTGACGATCTCTTGCGGTGCGGTGGGTGCGGAGTTGCAGCTGTGCAAGGAAGCCGTCGATACATGGTCGAAACAGACTGGCAACAACGTCGAGGTGGTCTCCACGCCTAACTCGGCAACCGAGAGGTTGTCGTTCTACCAGCAGATCCTTAGTGCGCAGTCCGCCGACATCGACATCATTCAAATCGACATGGTCTGGCCGGGGATGCTGGCCAAACACTTGATGGATCTGCGTGAGGCGCTTCCCGCCAACGCGACCCAAGGCTACTTCCAGGCGCAGATCGATAACGCCACGGTCAACGGACGGCTGGTGACGATGCCGTGGTTCACCGACTCGGGGCTGCTGTATTACCGCAAAGACTTGCTTGAGAAATACAACAAACAGGTTCCTCAGACGTGGGAGGAAATGACCGCTACTGCCAGGGATGTGCAACAGGCTGAACGCAACGCCGGGAACGCCAATGCCTGGGGTTACATCTTTCAGGGGCGCGCCTACGAAGGGCTGACGTGTAATGCGCTGGAGTGGATCAGCAGCCAGCCGCAAGGCGGACTGATCAATCAACGCGGCGACATCGTGGTCAACAGTCAGGCCTCAAGAGCCGCGTTGACCCTGGCGAAAAGCTGGGTCGGAGATATCTCACCGCGTGGCGTGCTCAATTACACCGAGGAAGAAGGACGTGGCGTATTCCAGTCGGGCAATGCGCTGTTCATGCGTAACTGGCCTTATGTCTGGGCCCTGGTGCAAAGCCAGGACAGTGCCGTAAAAGACAAGGTCGGCGTCGCTCCCCTGCCCCGCGGCGGCGAGACCGGCGAGCATGCCTCCACCCTCGGTGGCTGGGGCCTGGCGGTCTCGCGTTACAGCGCCCATCCCAAACTTGCCGCCGAACTGGTGAGCTACCTGAGCAGTGCCCAAGAGCAAAAACGTCGAGCGCTGAAAGGCGCCTACAACCCGGTGATCGAATCGCTGTATCAAGATCCCGAGTTGCTCGCGGCCATGCCTTATTACGCTCAGTTGCACAGCATTCTCAACGCTGGGGTCATGCGCCCCGCCGCCATTACTGCCGATCGCTATCCACGGGTCTCCAATGCGTTCTTCGATCGGGTGCATGGCGTGCTGGCCGGCGAGTTGCCGGTCGATCAGGCACTCGCCGAACTGGAAAGCGAACTCACGCGCATCAAACGCCGGAACTGGTAAGCCACAAGGAAGGAAATCACCATGTCTGTCTCTACGACCCATGCCCCCTTTGACGAGCTGCTGCTCACGAGGGAAACGCCTGTACAACGTCGCCGGGTGCGCGCTGCCTGGCTGTTTCTGACGCCAATGCTGGTCTGCCTGGCCTTGGTGGCAGCCTGGCCGCTGCTGCGCACATTCTGGTTCAGCCTGACCGACGCCAGCCTGGCGGACACCGGTGGCGCAACCTTCATCGGCTTGAGCAATTATCTGCTGTTCAGCGGTTCCGGCTGGTCGGGCATCCTCGTCGATCCACAGTGGTGGAATGCGGTGCGCAACACGTTGTATTTCACGGTGGTCTCGGTGGGACTGGAAGTCATCCTGGGGCTGTTGGTGGCGTTGCTGCTGAACATCAAGTTCACCGGCCGTTCTCTGGTGCGGGCGTTGATTCTGATTCCGTGGGCGATTCCGACGATTGTCTCGGCGAAGATCTGGTCATGGATGCTCAACGACCAGTTCGGCATCATCAATCACCTGATGCTCAGCCTCGGTCTGATTGACGCACCTCTGGCCTGGACGGCAGATGCCGACCTGTCGATGTGGGCGGTGATCATTGTTGACGTCTGGAAGACCGTGCCCTTCGTCACGCTGCTGATGCTGGCGGCTTTGCAGATGTTGCCGAGCGATTGCTACGAAGCGGCCCGGGTCGATGGCATTCATCCGCTGAAAGTGTTCTGGCGCGTCACGCTGCCACTGTTGATGCCTGCACTGCTGGTGGCGGCGATCTTCCGCATCCTCGATTCCCTGCGGGTATTCGACGTCATCTATGTGCTGACCTCGAACTCGTCGAGCACCATGAGCATGTCGGTGTATGCCCGCCAGCACTTGGTGGAGTTCCAGGACGTCGGTTACGGCAGCGCGGCGTCGACGCTGTTGTTTCTGGTGGTCGCGGTGATCGCCATGCTTTATCTCTACCTCGGACGCCGTCAACTGGAGGTCCGCGCATGAGCCCGCGCCTGCTGAAAAAAGCGCTGTTGCGCCTCGGCTTCTGGTGCCTGATCGGTGTTTTGCTGCTGTATGCGGTTTTCCCGTTCTACTACGCCATCGTAACGTCGCTGAAGCCCTCCAGCGCCTTGTTCGAAGTGAGTTACTGGATCGAAAATCCTGACTTCTCCAATTACGCGGCGGTCCTCCACCAGGCCTCATTCCTGCGAGCGATCGGTAATTCGCTGGTGGTTGCGCTGTGCGTGGTGACACTGGCGCTGTTCCTCAGCCTGACCGCTGCCTATGCCTTGGGCCGAGTGAAATTCCGTGGGCGTGGCACGGTGTTGATGATGGTGCTTGGCGTGTCGATGTTTCCTCAGGTCGCGGTGCTGTCGGGACTGTTCGAAGTGATCCGCGCCTTGGGTCTGTACAACACATCGTGGGCGTTGATCCTCAGCTACACGATTTTCACCCTGCCCTTCACCGTCTGGGTGCTGACCACGTTCATGGGGCAACTCCCCCATGAACTGGAGGAAGCGGCAATCATGGATGGTGCGTCCCCGTGGGTGACGCTGACCCGCGTGCTGTTGCCGCTACTCTGGCCCGCCCTGGTCACCACCGGTTTGCTGGCCTTCATCGCGGCGTGGAACGAGTTTCTGTTTGCCCTGACGTTCACCCTCACCGACAGCCAACGCACGGTGCCGGTGGCCATCGCCTTGATTTCCGGCGGCAGCCCCCATGAGTTGCCTTGGGGCTTGTTGATGGCTGCCTCGGTGCTGGTCACCGTCCCACTGGTGATTCTGGTGCTGATCTTCCAGCGCCGAATCGTTTCCGGTCTCACTGCCGGCGCGTTAAAGGGTTGATGCCCAATAAAGACAAGGAACCGCATCGTGATGAAATTGAAACTGGACAACGTCAACAAACAATTGGGCGGCGCGCGGATTCTTCGCGACATCAACCTGGAGATCGCTGCGGGTGAATTCGTGGTGTTCGTCGGTCCTTCGGGCTGCGGAAAGTCGACGCTGCTGCGACTGATCGCCGGATTGGATTCGATCTGCGCCGGTGATTTGCTGATCGACGGGCGCCGGGTCAACGACCTGGAGCCGCGCGAACGTGGCGTCGGCATGGTCTTTCAGTCTTATGCGCTGTACCCGCACATGAGCGTCTACGACAACATCAGTTTCGGTCTCAAACTGGCCAAGACTGAAAAGAGCAGCCTGCGCGAGCGGGTGCTGAAAACTGCGCAAATCCTGCAATTGGACAAACTGCTGCAACGCAAGCCAAAAGAACTGTCTGGAGGGCAGCGTCAACGTGTGGCCATGGGCAGGGCCATGGCGCGCGAGCCGGACATTCTGTTGTTCGATGAGCCGCTGTCCAACCTGGATGCCTCCTTGCGGGTGCAGATGCGCAACGAAATCGCCCGACTGCATGACCGATTGCGCTCGACCATGATCTACGTCACTCACGATCAGGTGGAAGCGATGACCCTCGCCGACAAAATTGTCGTGCTCAATGGCGGCCATATAGAGCAGGTCGGCTCACCACGCGAACTCTATGAGCGCCCGGCCAGCCGCTTTGTCGCCGGTTTTCTCGGTTCGCCGAGAATGAATTTCCTGTCGGCACGCTTGCAGGCGCCGGGAGAAACCAGCCTGGTTGATACTCCGGTTTTGGGGATGACCACCCTGCCCTTCGACAGTTCGAACCTGGCGGCAGACGCCTCGCTGAGCCTGGGCGTTCGCCCGGAACACCTGTCACTCAAAGCGGCGGCGGGAAGCGCTGGCGTCGTCGTGACTGGGGTCGAATACCTAGGCAGTGAAACCTATGTGCACCTCGATACTGGGCAGGACGAGCCATTGATCTGTCGTTGTGAAGTCAACGCCGGATGGCAGGCAGGCGATCGGGTCGAACTGCAACTGGACATCGACAAGATCCACCTGTTCGACGCCGACGGCACGGCATTGAAGCGCCACCCGCACGCCATTCAATCCGTGGCGGATGACCTCTCTCTGCGCTCAATCCGAGCACACGCCCTATGACCTTGTCTTTGAATACCCAGAGCGATCCAATGTTTTCGACCCTTGACCTTGCGCAGCGCGCCTTGGCTGACAGCCAGTCCCGCGTCATTGAGGATTATCGACCCGGTTACCATATTGCCCCGCCGGCAGGCTGGATGAACGACCCGAACGGGGTCGTGTACTTCCGTGGCGAGTATCACGTTTTCTATCAGCATCACCCCTTCGACGCGAAATGGGGGCCGATGTATTGGGGCCACGCCAAGAGTGCCGATCTGGTGCACTGGCAGCACCTGCCCATTGCACTGGCACCCGGCGATGACTGCGACCGCGACGGCTGTTTTTCCGGTAGCGCCGTGGTCTGTGGCGATACCCTGGCCCTGATCTACACCGGGCACACCTGGCTGGGCGAAGTGGGTGACGAGCGCCTGATCAAACAGGTCCAGTGCCTGGCCACCAGCAACGACGGCATCCGCTTCGTCAAGCATGGCGCGGTGATCGACAGCGCGCCGCAAGACAGCATCATGCACTTTCGTGACCCCAAGGTCTGGCAGGCGGATGGCTATTGGTACCTGATTGCCGGCGCACGTCTGGGCGACAGGCCGTTGCTGCCGTTGTACCGCTCCACGGATCTGCACGTCTGGGAATTCCTCGACTATGTGTCCGCCGGCAGCGAGGGCGATGGCTATATGTGGGAATGCCCGGACCTGTTTCGCCTGAATGGACGCGATGTGCTGCTGTACTCCCCACAAGGCATGCAAGCCGACGGTTACGACCGGCTCAACAAGTACCAGACCGGTTATCGAGTGGGCCAGCTCGATAACCAATGGCACTTCACGGGCGGGCCTTTTATCGAGCTGGATAACGGCCACGATTTCTATGCGGCGCAAACGCTGTTGGCCGCCGATGGTCGGCGCCTCGTATGGGCATGGCTGGACATGTGGGAAAGCCCGATGCCGAGCCAGGCCCATCACTGGTGCGGCATGCTCGGATTGCCACGCGAACTGGAACTGTGCGCCGATCGCCTTTGCGTGTATCCGGCACGCGAGCTCAGCGCGCTGCGAATGGCGCAATTGCCGGGGACGCCGTGGTGGGAAGCGTCGGGAACCCGCTGGGTGCCGGAGGTAAACGGCGACATGCTCGAAATCCATGTGCATCTGGATCTGCTCGGCTGCACTGACGGCCACTTGGGAGTCGCTTTGCGCTGCAGCGACGATGGCCGTGAAGAAACCCTGCTCTATTACGATGCACCACTGCAGCGTCTGGTGCTTGATCGCAGCCGCTCGGGTGCGCAAGTCACAGGCCAGCGCAGCGTGGCGATAGACCCGACACAAGAGCGCTTGGAACTGCGCGTGTTTCTTGATCGCTCATCCATCGAGGTATTCGACGAAAACGGCCGCTTCAGCCTCAGCAGTCGCCTCTATCCGCGCTCCGACAGTCTGGGTGTGAAGCTGGTGGCAAGCGGGAGTGGCGGGCGCGTCTCGATTCCCAAGGCATGGCCGCTCGGTTCTGCATGGTCATGAGCGGCGTCATTCGGGTCGCGAGAAGCCCGGGCCCTGTGTCATGATTCTGCGTCAACCTGACCGGCCGCACTTCGCATGACTTCAGTGAAAGACGTTGCACAGCTGGCCGGCGTGTCCCTGATGACGGTGTCTCGAGCGCTCAATACTCCGGAAAAACTGAGCCCCGAAACCCTTCTACGGGTGCGTCGTGCCATTGATGAACTGCAATTCGTACCCAGCCTGTCAGCGCGCAAGATGCGCGGTGACAACCTGCAGTCGCGCACCATCGGTGTGTTCGCGCTGGACACCGCGACCACACCCTTCGCGGTCGAGCTGCTGCTGTCCATTGAACAGACCGCGCAGCAGGCCGGCTGGAATGTCTTTATCCTCAACCTGCTGAGCAACCCGCCCACCGACCAGAACATTGACCTGATGCTGTCGCACCGTCCGGACGGTTTGATTTTCAGCGCCATGGGATTTCGCCAGGTCAGCATTCCCGAGCGATTGAAGAGCAAACCTCTGGTGCTCGCCAATTGTCTGGCCGATGACAGCCGCCTCGTCAGCTATGTACCCGACGACGAAATGGGCCAGTATCGCGCCGTACACCACGCGTTGAGCCTCGGCTACAAGCGTCCTCTGTGTATCAATCTGCCGAAACAGAGTCTGGCATGGGGGCTGCGACAGAAAGGCCTGCAGCGTGCCTGTCAGGCATTCGGTCTGGCGCCTGACACGCTCCTGCAATACGACCTATCCGATCATGATGCCTACAGTGAAACAGCCGCTATCCTCGACCGGCATGTCATTGATGGTCGTCCCCAATTCGATATTTTGATCTGTGGCAACGACCGCATTGCCTTTTGTGCCTATCAGCTGTTGTTGGGGCGTGGCCTGAAAATTCCCGACGATGTCGCCGTGCTCGGCTACGACAACATGATCGGGATTGCCGAGTTGTTCATCCCGCCGCTGACTACCGTGCAACTGCCCTACTACGAGATTGGTCGCCAGGCTGCACGGCATCTGATCGAAACCCTTGAGCTATCGGGAACTCAGCGCGTTGACTGTCCATTGGTGGTCAGGACATCACTATAAGAGTTGGACCGTTCGCTGATAGCACTCCCGATTGCTTACGATTTGCCGATTGGAATCAAAAATCGACCGTCGCTGAAAGCAGATAGGTTCTCGGTGTCGACAACGTCAATCCCGGTTCACTGTCATCGGACGCCCCTGCCGAACTCCAATAACGCTTGTCCAGCACGTTCTCGATATTCCCGCGCAAGGTGATGGTTTTGTCGTCAACCTTGAACGCATAGCGCGTGCCCACATCGAAGCGCTCCCAGGAATCGATTTCCTTCTCGTTGGACTGATCCAGGTACTGCGAACTCGAATAGATGCCACGGGTTGTCAGCGTCAGCCCCTGCACCGTCGGCACGTCCCACTCGGCGCCCAGGTTGACGTTGTATTTCGGCGTCGCCGGCGCACGGTTGCCGTCGAAGGTGCCGTTGGTGGTGTGAGTCAGCTCGCTGTCGATGTACATCACACCGCCAAGCAAGCGGAAGCCTTTGAGCGGTTCGCCGAACACGCTCAGCTCCACGCCATTGTTCTCGCGCTTGCCATTGGGTCCGAAGACTCGCGTGGTGGCGTTGGTTTCGTACGCCGGTTGCTTGATGCGAAATACCGCAGCGGTCAGCGCGTAGGCGCCGGCATCGTACTTGGCACCGACTTCAACCTGACGGCTGATAAACGGCGGGAAGATTTCGTCTTCGTTGATGGAAGTCGACGGCGCGATTTTGCCCTGGCTCAGGCCTTCCATGTAGTTGGCGTACAGCGACAGCTTGTCAGTCGCCTTGAACAGAATGCCGCCCGATGGCGAAATCTTTTCCTCGTCGTAAGCGGTGTCGCCTTTGATGTCATCGCTCCAGTCATCGACTTTTACCCGCTGCCAGCGAGCGCCGAGGGTCAGCAACAGTCGATCGTCGAAAAAGCCCAGGGTGTCGGACAGTGCTAAGCCGCTGAAGCGGTTTTCCGTGTAGACCTTGGCGTCATTGCGTGTCGGCGTACCGGGTTTGGCGATTTCCACCGGGTCATACAGATTGCTGCGCCCGGCCGCGTAGCGGGCGCCGCCGTTCTCGAAATCCATGTAGAAGTAGCTGGCCGCGAGATTGACCTCATGGCTCACAGGCCCGGTATGGAACCAGTTGCGCACGCCTGCCGTGGCGGTCCGGACATTCTCGTCGCGGGTAAAATCACGCGGTTGCACGCTGAAATCACCGGCATCGTTGGTCACGGAAACGGCGTGGCGCAAGAAGTCATGATTACTTTTGCGCGCGCCGACGCCGCCGTACAGCATCACCGAGTCATTGACGTCGAACTCGGCGTTGAGCGTGCCGAAGGTGTCCTCGGTTTTCGCCTGAGTCCACGGTTGCGCGTAATTGCGATGCACGCTATTCGCGCTCGGAACCTTGGCATTGGCCGCGACCTGCACGCGCTCCTGCGGCGCGTCGGTATCGCGCTCGGTATGGCCTATATCGGTCGAAAGTCGCAAGCGCTCACCGCGAAAATCCAGGCCGAGCACGGCCATGTCACGGTCGACACTTTGATGATCCCACTCGGTATCACCGGACTGTTTGACGCCGTTGAAACGCAGGCCGAACTGATTGTCCTCGCCAAACCGCCGGCCGACATCCACTGCGCCGCCGACCTGATTGTTCGACGCGTAATTGGCCGTCAGCGAAGTGATCGGTTTGTCGGTGGCACGCTTAGGCACCACATTGATGCCTCCGCCCACGCTACCCCGTGGCGAGATGCCGTTAATGAGTTGGCTCGGGCCTTTGAGGATGTCGACGCGATCGGCCATTTCCATGTCAATGGTGTACGTCGGCAGCACGCCATAGAGCCCGTTGTACGCCACGTCGCTGTTGAACAGGCTGAAACCACGGATGGTGAACTGCTCGTAGCGGCCACCGGCCGGGTTGGTTGCACGCACCGAAGGGTCGCTGGCGATCAGATCGCCCAGCGTGCGTGCCTGCTGGTTTTTCACGGCTTCGCTGGTGTAGGTGGTCATGCTGAATGGGGTTTCCATGAAGTCTTTCGACCCCAGCAAACCCTGCGAGCCACGCCGCGCGACTTGGCCGCCGGCAAACACATCGGCATCGCTGGAACCGGTGGCACCGAGAATCGACGTCGGCGCCAGTTGCAGGCTGCTGCCCTCGGCGGCTGGAATCAGTGTGTAGGCCTGCTCGCCCAGCGGTTGCAGTTGCAGTTGCAGACCGGAACCCAGCAACAAGCGAGCGAACCCCTCCTCCACGCCAAATTCGCCGGACAAACCATTGCTGTTGCGCCCGCTGACCAACGCCGGATCGACCGACAGATTGACCCCGGCCAAACCGGCAAATCTTGTCAACGCGGCACTGAGGCTGCCGGCCGGCACCTGATAACTGCGCCGAGCGGCGTCTTCGGCCCAACTGGACTGGATCAACACAGGGCTGGCACTCAGGCTCAGCAGGAGGCTCAACTGCAACAACGGACGCAAACGACTTGGGAATACTGCGGGCATTGGAAGAAGCTCTCGATTTTGTTCACTTACCTGCAATGACCGGTGAGGCGAAAAAAAGGGACAGGCTTCAGACGATATTTTTTCGCGGCGCCAGCGTTACCCAGAAACGCGTGCGCGAATGGACCTCCAACGGCAGGCTCGCCGCCAGCAGGGCCAGCACTTTATCGGTGTCGTCGAGACGGAAACTGCCGGTGACACGCAGACTTTCAAGTGCTGGCTCCCAGCGCAGAAGCCCCGAGCGATATCGGCTCAACTCGCGCAGGAAATCCCCCAACGGCTGGTTTTGCGCCATCAACACACCGTCACGCCAACCGGGCATTTTGGCGTCGAACAACGTGACCGGTCCGGCGCCGGAGGTCTGCAAATTGACCAGTTGCCCGGCGTTCAACTGCAGCGCCGGCCCGTGCAACGGCTGCAATTGCACCGAACCACTGACCACCGACACGGTGCAATCACGTTCGTTGAGGCGCACGCAGACTTCGCTGCGGCTGACAATGATCCGACCGTACGGCGCGTTGACCGTCAATGCCGTGCTACCCGGAACGTTGAGCGCCATTTCGCCGCGCACCAACGTCAACTGACGGCTGGCCAGAACGACGTTCACCGCACTGGCGGTGTTCAGCTGCAAGGTGCTGCCGTCGGCCAGCCGTGTTCGCGTGTGCTCTCCGGTGGAAGTCTGCAAATCCGCGCGCCAGACGTCGAGCGGCAACTGGCGACTGATCAGCCACGCCGCAGGCACCAAAGCCGCCAACCCCAGCGCCCTTTTCAATGCTGCACGCCGCGCCAGATCCAGCCGATCGAGTGTGGCCATGGCCAATTCTGTCGGCAGACTGGAAAAGCGCTGGCGCAGCAATTGAATCTTCTGCCAGGCGTTTTCATGGCGGCTATCGCTGTCACGCCAGTGCTTCAATCGCACGTGATCGGCTTCACTGGCCTCGCCGGATTCGAGCAATGCCAACCACTGTGCGGCGGCTCGCGCCACTTCACGCGCTTCGGTGTTGGGTGCGACGCGCATCATAGATCCAACATCAAACAATGCTCGTAAGCCATTGCCATGTAACGTTTTATACTGCGTTCAGAAACCTGCAAACGTTCGGCGATTTCACGGTAACCGAGGCCTTCGAGCTGACTCAGGAGAAAGGCCCGACGCACCGCTCGCGGCAAACCATCGAGTAACTCGTCCAGCGCTTGCAAGGTTTCCAGCAGCAGCCAACGTTGCTCGGGCGACGGCACGCATTCTTCGGGCAACTGCGCGAGGGCTTCGAGATAGGCCTTTTCCAGACTGCGGCGGGTGTAGAAATTGCTCAGCAGGCGTTTGCCCACCGCCAGCAAATACGCGCGCGGCTCGCGCATGTCGGCGATCGGTTGCGCACTGCAGAGTACGCGCAGGAAGGTGTCCTGACTCAGGTCCGCCGCATCCCACGCGTTGCCCATGCGCCGCCGCAGCCAGGTTTCCAGCCAGCCTCGATGGTCGCGATACAGTTCGTGCAGGTGCTGCGGCGATGGCGTCGCTGCTTCAGTCATCTCAAGAGTCCTGCGCGAAGTCAGTTTCAAATGAGAGTGATTCTATTTAACTTGCGCACCGAGACAAAGCCTTTTTATCCAAGACGGCTTTCATGAGCGCTTCAAGGTCTCGCTCGGCAACTCCTTGAACAACGCCCGGTAACTGCTGGAAAACCTTCCCAAATGCCAGAACGACCACTGCATCGCCACCTCGGCAACTGTAGTTTCCGTGGGCCGGCGCTTGAGCAATTCACGGTGTGCGCTGTTCAACCGGCGCAGGCGCAGCCAGTGACTTGGCGTCATGCCGGTGTAGGCCTTGAACGCCTGCTGCAATTGCCGCAACGGCACTCCGGCCACATGGGAAAGTTCGAGCAGATTGACGGTGTCTTCCGGCGAATCCGCCGCCCACTCTCCCACCCGTTTCATGATCATTCGCTCTTCGGTGCGCCGCTGTAACCCACCGCGATCAAGACTTGTATGAGCGTTGTCGAGGATGAACAGACAATCTTCCAGCAGCTGCTGTGTCAGCGCATCTTTATCAAGCGGATCAATAGCTTGCGACAACTTTGTGAGAATCGAGCTTAACCAGCGACTGAACAAGGCGTTCTGCCCGCAATTGAGTTGCGTCATGAACAAGCCTTCGAGTTTCGCCACATTCAGACCGTGCTGACGGACAAACTCCGGGCCGAACACGACGGCGATTTCCTGATAGTTCTCCGGGGTGATCCAGATGTTGCGGCTGTCTTCATTGAGCAGGTACAGCGCGTTGTCACTGCGATCAAAACAGAACGCCAGAGCACCCGATGGCGCGCTGAAATTCTGCTCGACCCGGGTGTTCATCTGCTCTTCGTAGACCTCGACGCCCTGCAGATCCAGATAGCGGATCTGCCCGGCGAAATGACCCGGCGACATCTGTTGGTAATGCTGGACCCAGCCCGGTGTGGCGCGGACTTGCTCAGCCACATCGGCGGTGTTGAATGCTTGAACCTGGAGCGGATTGCACGTTGTCATGGGGTGACCTTGCGCACTCTTTTGGTGCGCTTTGGTGCTGCTTAAAGTGGATAGATGGAACTGCAAGGCTCGCCCAAGATAGTCGTCAACGCGCCACAGGGGAAGGGGCGGAAGATGAAACCCGCCCTCCCCGGCGTCTATAAAACCAATAACGAGGTCTTTATGAATGCCCCTTTCGATCAGCTGTTCACGTGGCTGAAAGATCACAAGATTACCGAAGTCGAATGTGTGGTCAGCGACTTGACCGGCATTGCCCGCGGCAAGATCGCACCGACCAACAAGTTCCTGCATGAGCGAGGCATGCGCCTGCCGGAAAGTGTGCTGCTGCAAACGGTAACCGGGGATTTTGTCGACGACGACATCTACTACGACCTGCTCGATCCTGCCGATATCGATATGGTCTGCAAGCCCGTGGCTGACGCGGTCTACGTGATTCCATGGGCGATCGAGCCGACCGCCATCGTCATTCACGATACCTTCGACAAGTTCGGCAACCCGATCGAACTGTCGCCGCGCAACGTGCTGAAAAAAGTCCTGCAGCTGTACACCGATAAAGGCTGGAAGCCCATTGTTGCGCCGGAAATGGAGTTCTACCTGACCCAACGCTGCGAAGACCCGGACTTGCCGCTCAAGGCACCATTGGGCCGCTCGGGCCGTGCAGAAAGCGGTCGGCAGTCGTTCTCCATTGATGCTGCCAACGAATTCGATCCGTTGTTCGAAGACGTCTATGACTGGTGCGAACTGCAAGGACTGGATCTGGACACGCTGATCCACGAAGACGGCCCGGCGCAGATGGAAATCAACTTCCGTCACGGCGACGCCCTCGATCTGGCCGACCAGATCACCGTGTTCAAACGCACCATGCGAGAGGCCGCGCTCAAGCACAACGTCGCCGCGACCTTCATGGCCAAGCCGATCGGCGATGAGCCGGGCAGCGCCATGCACATCCACCAGAGCGTGGTGGACATCGCCACTGGCAAACCGATTTTCGCCAATGAAGACGGGCAGATGAGCGAGCTGTTCCTGCATTACATCGGCGGTTTGCAGAAATACATCCCGAAAGTGCTGCCGATGTTCGCGCCCAACGTCAACTCGTTCCGCCGCTTCCTGCCGGACACTTCTGCACCGGTCAACGTCGAATGGGGCGAAGAAAACCGCACCGTCGGTTTGCGTGTGCCGACCTCCAGTCCGGAAGCCATGCGCGTGGAAAACCGCTTGCCGGGCGCCGATGCCAACCCGTACCTGGCGATTGCCGCGAGCCTGCTCTGCGGTTACATCGGCATGGTCGAAGGCATCGCGCCGAGCGCTGCGGTCCAGGGCCGCGCTTACGAACGCCGCAATCTGCGCCTGCCGATCACCATCGAAGAAGCGCTGACGCAGATGGAAGAATGCGAAGCCGTAGCGCAATACCTTGGCGACAAGTTCGTCCGTGGCTATGTCGCGGTGAAACGTGCCGAGCATGAAAACTTCAAGCGCGTGATCAGCTCGTGGGAGCGTGAGTTCCTGATGCTCAGCGTTTAACCCAAACCAAAATATCCCCTGTGTCGATCGTTCCCACGCTCTGCGTGGGAATGCAGCCCGGGACGCTCCGCGTCCCATCCAAAGCCGAACGCGGAGCGTCC